>CAYJVI010000029.1:0-11549 GCA_964373595.1 uncultured Methanosarcinales archaeon
AAATAATAGTACGATTACGCCAATAATAATTCCGATAGTTGTTCCAGATACCATAGTAACCTCCTAATCCAGCCTTCAAATACGGTTCTATTTTTAAATCTTATCATAATATTTTTAATTTAAAGAAGGGCAAAATTAACCTTCCTTAACTTCCATTACTTTCTCGTAATACTTCACCGGCTTTATGTCAGTGATTATCGTCTTATGGAGAAGATATTTCCCCCCCTTACTCTTGCTCAGCTGTGTTCCCACTATTGGTTTGTTGTCGTGTTCCATTTTCGTTTGCCTCCAAAAATTTATTTTTGGATGGAACCAGAAATCTTCTGATTTCTCAGTTCCTCCTATTTCTGAAAAATCCACACCTATCCGTGGTTTTCCAGGATTTGTTTGTGCTGAACATTCCATTCTTTCAACGAAACACCTTTATCCCATACTATGCTATTCTTGAATCGGAACCCTATCTCCTTACAAAGATAAACAGGTCATAAGGAAAGATTGAATATCCACGCAACGCCGCAGACGGCATAAGCTTTATATAAAATAAAGGATTCTTCTTTTCTATCCAAAAAGAGGTCATAGATAGATGGTAAACACGTTCTTTGAAGTAGGGTTAGTAGTAGGAATCGCAGCTATTGTCAGCCTGGTGGTGCGCTTCTTAAAGCAGCCTTTGATTATTGCCTATATCCTTACCGGAATCTTAGTCGGCCCCTCACTCCTGAACTTAATCACTTCCACTGACACCATAGCTCTTTTCTCGCATATGGGAATAGCGTTACTGCTGTTTGTGGTGGGATTAAGTTTGGACCCGAAGGTGATTAAAGAAGTTGGTTTGGTATCCGCAATTACCGGAGTCGGCCAGGTTTTATTTACCACCATAATCGGTTTTTTACTTTCTCTGGCCTTAGGATTTCCCCCCCTTACCGCGGCCTACATCGGCATAGCTCTTTCCTTCAGCAGCACCATAATTATTTTAAAACTGCTTTCCGACAAGAATGAGACCGATACGCTTTACGGTAAAATCTCTATTGGTTTCCTATTAGTTCAAGACTTAATTGCCATTTCTCTTCTGATGATTGTCTCTTCCTTGAATGGGGGGATGACTGCCGGAGATTTTGTGCTGGAGACTGCTCTTAAAGGCATCGGGCTTATGGTAGCGCTTTTCTTAATCGGAGTGTATGTGCTTCCTCATGTAACCAAGATAGCGGCAAAAAACCAGGAATTGCTGATGTTATTTTCCATCAGCTGGGCGTTTGCTCTTTCGTTGTTATTTTTCCGTTTCGGCTTCTCCATCGAAATTGGCGCCCTCATAGCAGGGATCACTTTATCACTCTCTCCGTACCGGTACGAAATCAGCTCTAAATTGAAACCGGTTCGCGATTTTTTTCTGGTGCTCTTTTTTATTCTGCTGGGGTATCAGGTTGGTTTTAATGATGTAACCAATAATATTCTGCCAATAATCCTCTTCTCTCTGGTGGTTTTAATAGGCAATCCTTTCATCGTTCTGGTTTTAATGGGCCTGCTGGGGCATACCAAGAGAAATAGTTTTCTGGCCGGACTAACTGTAGCGCAAATTAGCGAATTCTCCCACATTTTAATCGCTTTGGGAATAAGCATCGGGCATTTGGGAAGCAATATATTGTCAATCATTACTGCAGTCACCTTAATAACCATTGCCATTTCCAGCTATTTCATTTTGTACGCCAATAAGCTCTATCCTTATGTTTCAGGATACCTTTCCATTTTTGAAAGAAAAGGAGTTAAAGCAAAAAAACCAAAATTACGAAACAAGTACAACATTATTTTATTTGGGTGCGACCGGGTTGGGCATGATTTAGTGGCTCTCTTCAAGAAAATGAAACAAAAGTTCATGGTCATTGACCACAACCCGGAGATAGTTTCTTCACTTACTAAAAAGGGAATAAAGTGTCTGTATGGCGATGCTTCTGACCTGGAGCTGTTAGAAGAGCTGCATCTTCCTGCCATAAAGATGGCGGTTTCCACTATTCCCAATTTCGAGATCAATGCGGCTATTATTGACAAAGTCCGGGAGGTAAACAGCTCGGCGGTCATCGTGGTAGTTTCTCATCATCCGGAAGAGGCCATAGAATTATACGAGAAAGGCGCGAGTTATGTTATTCTGCCGCATCTGTTAGGCGGCTATCATGCTTCCATGCTGATAGAAAAACATGGTTTAAGTTTTGACAAATTCTTAAAAGAAAAACTGAGGCACCTGGAGCATTTAAAGATTGCCACCAATGAGAAAAGAAGGCTTTTGCATGCGTCGCTGAGATATTGAACTAAGATTTATTTTTGCAAGGTAATGCGTATGGTTTTTTTTCCCATCCACCATCATCAAACGGTTTTTGAGCGTACAGAGTCTGCATAAATGGTGTATAGCTAAGATCTAATTCCTGGCTCCTGCTGTCTTTTATTATGGTTAATTCAAATGATTTCCAGGACGCATTTTTGTTTTGATGTTCCTGAAGAGCTTCATAGGTTTCCCGGAGCATAGCAGTGTAGAATTGCTGCGCTTCGTTCCATACTGGAAATATCCCGGCAAGTTCTATCCCGTTGTTGGTGATCATACCGTTGATAGCAACGTTTACATAAATGGAGTCATAGCTGTCAATTTTCCCAAACGGCGGAAAATCTTGTATCTCGACTGTAACAACTTCAATTTTATGCGCGTGGCTGCCGCCAGTTACGGAAGGTTCTTCTGCAATACTTCTGAATTCATAACCTAGTTTCCCTTTTCCCAGGGGCTGAAAAGATTCACCATAGCAGAATAAATCAGCACCATAATCATAATCAAAACCATAATTTCCTTGGCCATATGAAATACTCCCGCCAATGGAACGGCTTTGATCAACTTGCTTTTGTTTTTGTATTTCCTCCAGAGAAGCAGCCACATACATGGCCATTTTTTCCAGCGAAGGTTGTTTTGGCGGCAGGACTGCAGGTTCGCTGGGAGAGGTGACAGCAACAGCTCCTCCACCGAGAATTACTTCGGGAACAGCAGGATTCATTAGCTTTGGAGCGCAGCCAAGCAGTCCTGAATACAACAGTGGAATTAGTTTGTGTTTCATTTTCCTTCTCAGTCCTTACACGGCGCAAGGAATTCAACCTCCTCCTGCGGCGTGGGATTTTTTGGTTTCAAATCCTCCATCAATCCCTCATATGCTTTTTCTAACTTTTTTTCCGGATCGTCAATCTCCCGTTCAGCGCCAAAAGATTTCCAATGCCTTCCCTTGCTGAAATGCTGCTGCAATTCCTGATGCAGAGAAATAAGCATGGTTTCATAAAACTTTTGCGCCGGTTCGGAAGCATGATGAAAATCTGCCATGGGCCCTTCTTCTCCAATACGTTTAAGGGTAACAAGCAGGATCCCATCAACTGAACCTAATGGAGGTATATCAAAAAGAACTACCTCGAAAAGAGTAATCCTGCTATAGGTGAGAGTTATCAGGGCATTATACTTCTGCATATTTTCCTCACGATAGTGAGGACGATCTACACAATACTTTGAAGCTCCATAGCTGTAGGCAAAATGACCGCTTCCGTTTCTCACGTAGATATTACCGGGGGGCAGTTTCTTCAGATATTTTATTACTTTTCTGATCTTTCTCTCTAGAGAAAGTTCTTCTTCCTGCGCTGATTCTTCATGTTTTTGCTCTCGAGAATACGAATATTTTAGCGTTTGCAATTCCACGATAACCGGCGATGCCGGTTGCGGCGGTGCAGCGCAGCTGAAGTACAATAGAGAAAGCGGGAGAAGGTTGTGTTTCATGCTGTGCTGGGATGAGGAGAGGTATTTAAAGTTTTGGTGATTTTATTCAATCAAAATATTCTACATCACGGGAAGAGATAATTGTTTCCTTGCGTATAGAAATATCTTTTTTAATTTTCTTTGTTTCTTTTTCTAATTCTTCAATCTCTTTCTGAAATGTCGGGGTGGTTAATTCCTTCATAGCCAGGCCTTTATGGTAATTGATATTCCCGCACTTAACACAATTGAAGTAAGGACCAAACTTTCCGCTTCTGGTTTCCAGCCAGCTGCCGCAGACGCATTTTATTTCATCAATCTTTTGCCTGGTATGCAATCTGCAGACATCCAGGCCTTGTTCATTCTTAGAAGTGGCAATCTTATCACAGAAAGGGCAATGAGAAACTTTGTAACTGCCGTAGGTTTTCTGCCGTCGGAAATTCTTCATACAAGAGAGAAAATAAAATTGTTTATAAAATGTGGTATTGGGTCGACGATATACTGAATCACCACAATTAATAAAAAGCATTCCTTAAAGCACTTCTCATGATTCTGGAAATCTTCATTGCTTTATTCTTCGGGGTTTTGTGCGGAATTGTCACCGGCTGAAATCAGGCATGTTTGTCATCAAAATCTAATTCTCGAGGTTTACCGTACAATTACCGTACAAAACATAAAAATGAAACCTTGAATTTGCGTATCAAGGCGTATTTAGTCACGATTCATATCTTTAGGAATCCTAAGGGAAGACTTAGGGTTTGGTAGAAACGGGAGAGTAACGATCTCTGGATGGATGTGGGAAATAAGGAATATTTTAAGATTTCCTTCCTTCTGCTTCAACTAGGCGAATATAATCTCTTGATTTTCCTGCCTCTTCTGCTCCTAATGCCCTAATGTGATCTCGTATTTGCCGAGGAACCATTTTCTTAACTTCGTCCATTAAGCTGTCACGGTACTCCACTCCGAACTTAGAACAGAACTGTTTTACGAGAGGCTTATACGATTTATGGTCAGATGCATATTGTATTTCAACTGGCCCTAAACGTTGCTTCACCGGATCAGGAACATATTGCCATATTTCTGTATTTGCACTTGTAATAATTAGGGTGTGCTCAATTAAATTACCTCCCAAGCCTTCCAGCTGCTGTTTTAACCTATTATAAGTGGTGGAATTAATTTCTCCGAACATATCATCTATTAATCCGATAGGTCTATACTCGCTGCCAAGTTCAGCCAATGCTCGGATATTTTCCAAATCGTTCATGAGGAAATACCTCACCCCATCTAGGTCTTTTGTTACTTCTATAACATATTTGAGGGACGTAGTTTTTCCAGTTCCAGGTGGTCCGATCAGCACAATATTAGGTGTGCTGTGTCCTTTAGCATATCCTCTTACTAAGGCTTCTAATCTAGTTAAATTTTCATCAATTCCAACTATCTCTTCACGTATAGGAGCTGGCGTAAGTTGGAAAGGAGTAAATTCTTTATCTCCCAAAAGAACCCTGTATCTTTTAAGACGATGATATTTTTCTGGACGTTTGACTTCTTCAATGAAATCAAGAATTTCTCCTAAGCTTTCAGTCCAGTCGTCAGAGGCAATCATTTTTCTTATAATCTTTTTTTCTTCTAGAGAGAATTCTTCAGATAGTTTTCTTCTGGAAGTTTTAATTTTCACATTTGGCAGATGCAATGGTATTGTTCTTTCTTTAATATTTTCTAAATCAAACTCCATGAAATCTTTTAATTTTTCTCGTACGCCTCTTAGTAATTCTAAGTATTTGCTTACCGGTTCTTCTATTTCTAAACTATGAAAGTATTGGAGATTCCGGAGTATATGCTCATTTCTTTGCTTATTTCTTGATCTGGGGTCATCTCTGCTTCTCATAATACCGTCAAAATAGAAAAAATTTGATAAGAGATCATTTACTCTTGTTTCTTCGTCGATATGAAATAATCTCAGTTCATTTTCTTCTATAGGTATGTAAAGATAGTTTGATCTTCCCGCAAAGTTGGATGATTTTACCACTACCTTAAATCTAGGATACAATAGCCCCTGCACTTCCAGCAGAAGATCAAGAGAATTCCTTTCTAAAACAGGATTTAAGCCATGTAGTCCAGTATCGGAAGGTTCCTTGTAAAAATCGCGATAAGAGAAAGCAAAATCTTTGGGATTAAGCGGCATATATAATGCTGTCGCAAAAGAGGCAATAGCAGAAGCTTGCCGATATGTCAGTTCTTCTCCGCTGTCGGTCTTTGCCGGTCGTCTGGAGGCTATTCGCTGAATGGTACATATTTCATCATAAAGCCTCCTTAAAATTACTGTTTTAGGGACTTCTACTAGGCTTTCTCGTATTCGTTTTTCTATAGGTAAGAGTGAATTCTTGATTGCTCTTGCTTCTTGGGCAATTTCTTCTAAACTTTGCTTTGTTTTATCTATATTCTCTGTCATAACTATTGTGAGTTCTATGCGTCTTTATAAATTTATACCGCCCATTTTTACTTCCCATTCATGACCTACGAAATCCCACAGGAACTGGAATACCAAGAGAAGATTATTTTTGGTAAAATAGAACTATCCTTCCCAAAATAATTGTAACAACACCTCACACGTATATTTCCAACAATAATCCAAGCATACACTTCATCACAGTAATAAATAAAAGGCGGTATTTGTCGGCAACCTCTAAAAATGGAATTTTTGGCGGTTTTAGTGGCTTTAACGATCGGCATCCTGACTGGAATAATAACCGGCCTCGTCCCCGGCATCCACGTGAATCTCGTCTCGGTCTTACTCGTTTCCTTCTCAGCAGTTCTTTTAACCTACACCTCTCCTATCGTGCTGGCAGTTTTCATCATTTCCTTAGCCATAACTCACACTTTCCTTGATGCTATTCCCAGCATTTACTTAGGCGCTCCTAACGAAGCGCAGGCCTTGAATGTACTTCCAGGACACCGGCTGCTGCTGAAAGGATTGGGACATAATGCCATTGTGTATACCACCATTGGCGCCTTCGGCAGCTTGCTGTTGAGTTTGCTTTTATTTCCGCTCTTCATCATCAGCATGGAAAAATTATCGCCAGTGGTAAACGCTATCGTCGGCTACCTCCTGATTGGAGTCATGGCCTATATGATCTTGAAAGAGAAAGGCAAGCGATTGAAAGCCTTAGCAGTGTTTTTACTTTCAGGTTCATTAGGGTTGTTAGTATTCAGCATTCCCAATTTGAAGCAGCCATTATTTCCTTTATTATCAGGATTGTTTGGCTTTTCCATCCTCATTGAAAGCCTGCGGCAGAAAACAGTTATTCCAAAACAGAAAAGCGCGCCGTTATCTCTCTCAAAAAAGAACCTGGCAAAAACAGTTTCGGCTGCATCAGGCATGGGTTTTGTTGCCGCTTTTCTTCCCGGATTTGGATCGGCGCAGGCAGCTATTATTGCTACAAATGCCGTCGGCGACATTGGCGACGAAGGGTTTTTGACATTGATTGGCGGAATCAATACCGCGAACGTGCTTATTTCCATAGCGGCTGCCTATGTGCTGGATAAAGCCCGGAACGGCGCTATTGTCGCGGTGAACGAATTATTGGGCGGCGTCGGCTTTAAAGAGATGATTTTGTTTGCCGGAGTTGCAGTAGTGGCAGGCGGAATCGCTGCCCTGTTGACTCTTTATTTGTCTAAAAGCTTTTCCAAATATATCGTGAAAGTGAATTATATGAAAATAATAGTCGGCATTCTTATATTCATAACCTTACTTGCTTTTTTCTTTGACGGATTTATTGGATTAACTATTTTATTGACAGCAACGGCAATAGGGCTGGTAACTTCCTCCTTCGGCGTCGGAAAGAATCACTTGATGGGCTGCCTGATATTGCCGGTTATTCTTTATTTTGTGCTGTGAATTGAGTTTGATTCGAAATAGGCCCAAACACTTAAATATAAGTAGTTATATATAGACTATAGGAGATACATAATGACTACCACGACAATACAACTGGAAAAATCCATGGTTAATGCCTTGAAACAAGTTCGTGAATATCCTAAGCAACCGTATAATGACTTAATCAAACACATGCTGCAAGTATTCAAGGATATAAAGAGTAAAAACCAATATGACGAATTTTTGCATAAGATCCAGCAGGCAAAAATGAAAGAACTCTGGGATAACAAAGATGATGAGGCCTGGGAACGTGCTTAAGCCAGGAGATGTAGTTCTTGCAAAAATACAGTTCACCGACACTTTTGAAATTAAAACCAGACCAGCTCTTATTTTATTTGAAGAATTAGATAATATCGTGGTCGCAGGGATCACCAGTAATACTGCTATGGCAGGGATAGCTCTTACTAAAAAAGAAGGCGCAGTAAAAGACAGCGTTATAAAATTAAATTATCTTTTTACCATTTCCAGGATGATGATTGAAAAAGCGCTTTTTTCTTTATCTGCAGAAAAGAAGAAGCTTGTTTTTAATGAGCTGGTTACGAAGTTGAAAGGATTACATGAATAAGTTCAGCATTTGATGGATAGTTTGTTCGGAAATTAATTCCTTTTAGTATAGGATTGAGCACAAAAAACCTTAAATACCCAACCATTCTTCTTAGTGTCATGAACGAGAAAAATAAAACAATTTGTCTCTAGTTCATGGATGAACAATGAACAATCAAAAACCTGCACAAAAAAAAGATGTTTCCAATTTCGTCGCTTCCATGCTGCAAAGCGCGCAGGAAACCAAGGAAGTAAAGCCGCAAACCCGATACGATAACGTTGATCCTGCCCAGATCGAGAAAGTGATGGCTAATATCAAGAAAGGAATGCTGAAGAAATAGATACATAAGAATTTTAAAGAAATGCTTCTCTTTTTAGATGATGAGATATTTAACTGGCGATGAGGAAAAAAAAGCATTTTATTATATTGATATCGCTGCAGAAGTAGCATTATCTTCTTACTGTCATCGTTCCCGCTGCGGTTCCGTGATTGTGAATAAGGATCAGATCATCGGGAAAGGATACAATGCCCCTCCCGGCGATATAAACTTACGATACTGCCTGAAAGATACCTTGCCAGTAAATTTCAAATCGGATAAAACCTGCTGTGTTCATGCCGAACAAAGAGCAATCATGGATGCGCTGCAACACCGGCCAGAAAAACTTCCGGGATCACGATTGTATTTTATCCGCTTGGATGAACAGGGGAATAAGAAAAAATCAGGAAAGCCCTACTGTACTATCTGCAGCAAGATGACTTTAGATGCTAAAATTTCTGAATTCGTGTTATGGCAGGAAGAAGGAGTTTGTGTATACGGCGCCATGGAATATAATATTCTTTCATTTGAGTATAAAAGTTAAATCATTCCTTCCTAAACAAATATCCCGGCAGATAGGTCCTCTTGTAATAATCATATACTTCTATCAGGTTAAATTGGGCAATCAAATCGCTGAATTCTTCCCGAAGTTTGGTAATAACATAGCGGATTCTGCTCTTATCTAATGCTTCTAAATCTATTTCCATATCCCAATCTCCAACAGTTTTATGCGCCTGCACCACGTCTTTGGCATTTAAGAGATAGTCCATCAGGGCAGATTCCCGTTCCAGGCTGAGGTTGTGCAGTTTCAAAAATAATCGGCTTTTGCTTATTTCAACTTTATTTTTATCGATAAGATATTTGTAGCCTTTGACCACGTGCCGCTTAACAAGATTATTCAGCGCTGATTTCGCTGTTTTGACGTTCAATCCCGATTCCTTCGCTAGTCTGGTGTACCTGATAGTGGGATGCAGAAGAAGAACTTTCAACAAGGCCATTTCGTGAGCAGTAAACTCTTCTTTTTCACGATCGCCGCCGATAATTTTCTGGCCGTTTAAAGTCTGCAATTCCAGACTTTTGGTGAGATAATGCCGGGGATAGATGTGGGTCACTAAATTCAGGATGATTTTGTATTCCTTCAGGAGAGGATTGGCAGAAATGATCTTTTTGAATTCCTTATTAAAGCGGGAAGGATTAGGGGAGGCAAATTCAACGCTCAAATCGAATTCTCCGGTGAGCTCATAAATCGCCAGGACATAGGGGTTTTCCCGCAGTTCTTCCACAATCTTTACTTTATCCTGCTCACCGATATACACTCCTTTAAAGTAAACCCGGAAAAGAATCAATCCAAAGTAAGAATAGTCAAAAATACAGTAGGGATCATGCAGAATGCCTTCTTTCTCCAGCACCGTCGTGCTGTACTTCACCAGTTGGGGGCTTTTCCGCAGATGCTGTGAAAGTTCCTTGAGATTCATGCGGGCATTCTCGGAACGGAGATAGGCAAGCTGGTGGTCAATTTTGTTCATAATACCAAATTATTTTTAGAAATTAATAAACTTTTCCTATAAAATGACTAAAAATAAAAGAAATAGTTGCAGAAGATATAAATATAGGAAAAGGTATACTAGTTGTGTGGAAAGGGGCAACCAGTTATTTGATTGGCTAGTAAAGTATCATATAGACACAAACCTTCTTCCCAATTTACCGTTAATAGAACAAGGACGATTTTTGAAACGCGATGGAACGCCAATTCCAGAAGGGGAAGAAAACCATTACGCCACCGGTTGTTTGATTCTCTCTGATGGGGATAGTTTAGTGCGCCGTCTTAAAGAAGAAAACATTATCTTAGACCTTTCTGATCCAGTATTTGTCCCCGCCGGCAATTACCAGCTCTTTACTGGCTACTTATCAGGAAATCAAAAAAAAGATGGCGCATTTGTGTACGACGGAAAGAATAAAAGTATGACCCGGATTTCCCGCTATAATAATCGTAGTTCTGAACTTATGCAGAAAGTGCGTGAGAATTATACTAATTATCTTCCTCCAAATTTTGTGCATGAAACGGCCGCAGAGATGACCGCCAGAGATTATGATGATGATATCGGGACAAAAACGGATTTAGCTATGGTCCTGCCAGTGTCCCATACCAAAGAGGAAGAGGGCTCTTACGTCCATTCCTATCAAATTAAAGCGACCGCTACCCAGCTTGGTTTAGGAAAAGTTGCTCATTTCGGCCCGAACGGATTGATTGAAGAATTTTTCTTCCGTTATGATCCAAAAAGTGAAGGGCCTTTTGTTGTGCCGGAACAGGGAATTGTGGGCGTGCATAGGACGTATAAAATAGATCCGAGATCAAGCGAGCTGATAGTCGCTTCTCAAAGGCTTATAGATCCTGCTGCAAATTCGAGGAAATGCAGAGATTGTAAATGTTATGAAAGTGTTTCTTTGGTGTAAATACTAAAATGTTCTAGATCACTTTATACTCCCCCAATCCTTCAATATCCTTCTTCAGCTTCTTTAAATCCAGTTTTCCTTCATGCTCAATGACCGTTTTTCCGGTCTTGAAATCAACAGTACAGGACTTTACACCAGGCATTTCCGAGCAAACTTCTTCAATCAGCATCTTGCATGCATTGCAGTGAGTCCCTTTTATGGTTATGGTTGTTTTCATATTATGGTACCACTTCAAATATACCCGGTCCAGCCATGCCCATGCCGCAAGTAAAGGTAATTTTTCCGGTCTGCTGAGGCGTAAAACTGATGGTCTTAACAGCATCTCTGGACAACTGCTCACGTATCCCTAATTTCGGAACGCTGATGATTTGCGCGCATCCCTGTGCAGTTCTTCCGTCAACTCTCCATTCTACCGGAACTCCTTTTTTGAGAGTGAATTTGCTGGGAATATAATCAAGGCCGTCTACTTTCAGATCGATGACCTGTTTTCCATCAACAAGATTCAAGTTTAGGTCATTGGAGTTAGTTTCTTCAACCG
>CAYJVI010000030.1:0-11346 GCA_964373595.1 uncultured Methanosarcinales archaeon
GTGTGGGACTCGGACTGAAGTGCCTATGCACCACCCGATTTTCCATGAAAACATGGGGCGGGATTAGGACTAAAAGGTAAATGCACCGGCCGGGACTGCCGAAGTTCCGTAGTAAACGGCAACTATTCGAATTTCCGAACCCAAAACTTTCGCTTTGGATTACCCGGATAGTCGGCTTGGAAGGCCGAAGTTTACTAGTTCCTTTTTAGAGAACTCTTAGCCGTTGGACCACCGGTGCATAGCCTGAATGTTTTATGCATTATTTATTAAGGTTTTGGTGTTCTTTTACTCTTATTAATCCGATTTCCCGATATCTACAAAATCTTTTTAAACCAACTCTCTTTCTACAAATCTATGGCAGAACTAACTGGTCAGCAATGCAGCTTTTGTGAAGAAAAAAAACTAACCCTGCGTGAGGAAGAAGTAGAGATACCTTTCTTTGGCCGGGTATTTGTACTGTCCATGGAATGTTCTGGATGCGGTTATCGCAAAGCAGATGTAGAACCGGCTGAGCAAAAAGAGCCTTGCCGATACACTCTAGAAGTCACTTCTGATGCCGATCTTAATATTAAAATCATCAAATCTGCGGAAGCGACGGTCAAGATCCCTCGGGTAATAACTATTGAATCCGGTCCCGCTTCAGAAGGATATATCACCAATGTAGAAGGCTTGCTGGAAAGAGTTAAAAGCATGATCCAGTCTGCTGTCGACGCAGAAGGCGACGAAGATCCGGCTGCTAAAACCAAAGCGAAAAATTTGATAAAGAAATTAAACAAAGTTTTGGTTGGCAGGGAGCCATTGAAGATCATTATTGAAGACCCTTCTGGGTGTAGCGCGATTATATCGGATAAAGCGCAGAAGAGTAAATTGTAATTTTTAAGAAATCACTTCTTCTCTTCAGCTTCATTATCTTCTTTGGCTTTCTTAAATGCCTGCGGCAAATCAATCATATATTTCCCTTCTTCCAGCTTAATGATCAGGGGATCTTTCTTGAACAGGTGAACAAGATCAATTTCAAATTTCCCCGGCTTTACCACCCTGATAGATTCTAAATCGAGCACCACTGGCGTGTCCGGCTCTCCTTCCCGGATACTAAGCACTTCAGCGACATCTTTTTCAATATTTTTCTTGTCTTCGTCACTGAGATTGGTGAGCAGCTCTTTCCCGTAGTCGACATCTTTCTTTTTGATGTAAAAAAACAGCCTTGCCCCGCATTGGCAGCCTTTGAGAATTTCTGCCGCTCCATCCTCGTAGAAAGTATTACAGCGGACACATTGGTGTGGCATGGGCAGAATTTAATTTTTAAAGTATTTATAGGTTTCTATGAAACACTATATACATCTTTTTTTAGAGTGTCCTCTTTTTAGAAGTTCTTTTCCCTGTTCTTAGGTCTCTGGTAAATAACTCAATCTGATCGGGATTGCTTTCAATTTTTTTGACAATGGAAGCCGGCCCGATGATGGTCAAACCTTGCCTGTCACCCAAAAGAACATCTGCAAAAGCTCCCTTAATCCGCTGCAGGGCATCCTGCTTGTCTTTGTCGGGATAAATGACACTTAATTCAATCCCTTTAAATTTGGGAGAAATTTCTTCCATGGTTATTTCAATCAAGTCGGCTTCTTCCTGCCGTTTGAGGCGCCCTTCCATAATGACAATTTTATCTTCTTTGACAATCTTCAGAAGCTTGTTCACTCTTTTAGCTGATGAAAGCCCGTCCACTTCATGATATGGTACAAACTTGAAGGTAACCATTCTGGGATATGACCTCTTTTCTTATTAGTAAGTAAATTTTCAGCCTTTTTAATGTTTACTGTTTTGTCTATTTTGCCAAGGTAAATAGCTGCTCATAAAACTCTTCGACATTCTTGCCGTATTTTGCCGAAATTCCCACGATCTTGTACTGCGGGAAAGCAGCTTTGACAGCTTCAATATTGGCTTTCTTCAAATCGACTTTATTTACCGCTATCAGGACGGGAATGTTGCGCGCTTGTAGATTCCCAATGATAGTGATATTGACCTGCGAATAGGGGTCTTTGGTGCCGTCAAGAACTACTACTACCGAATCCATGTCATCAAGCCATTTGATGGAATCGATAACCCCTTTAGTAGCTTCTTTAGCCCGCTTCTTTGCTTCGGTTTTCTTAAGCCCCTTTTTGATGAAATCCTCGTAATCGATTTTGGTTGAAATGCCCGGCGTATCGACCAGCGAGAAGGTAAGCTCTTTCCCCTTTTTGTTCTTGATATTTACCTGTTCCTTGATTTTAATCTCCCTGGTTTCGTGCGCTATATGGGACACCGTGGACATCTCTTCTCCCAGCCAGTCCAGGCATATTTTGTTGGCTAAGGTAGACTTGCCCCCGTTAGGCGGCCCGTACAAGCCCAGCTTGATATGGCTCTTTTTACTAAAAGGATTAAAGGAAAGCTTCTTGAAAAGGTTCTTCAAAAATGACGCCATCTTTTTATGTGCACCCCACTCAGCTCAGGATTTAATTGAGATTATTAAAGTTTTTGGTGGTCTAGGGGATAGGTGTTCTGATAGTTACTTTCCTGGACAGATAAAGTAGCCTTAAGAATATAAATCCTTAAAAGGAAGATACGGTTAAAACAAAGAAGAAGGTTACACCATGAAAACCGTTTATGCAGGATTATTATCTGTATTTCTCAATAGCTGTTGTTCAGCTGCTACTTGTCCGTCGCAGACTAAAGTACCAGAAGTTGAAGCACCAGAAAATGTCCTCCCAGAGTTACAGGATGGAAGATACCGAGGTGCGCTGCGTGGGCGGGAAGTAGAATATGAAGTTCTTTATGGTGACTGCCGTCTTTCTTTACTACCCTTGCCATCCGAGCTTGATAAAGTTTTAACTGTGTCGGTACACGATTACGATTGCGATAATACTGTTGATTCAATTGACGGTGGCAGGTATTGGAGGGGAGATTTGGTACGAGCAGGCCGGGCTGAGCATTTTGACCGGCTTTTGGAGGAAGCGCAAAAAATGGCTGTTCCTGAAAACAAATTTAGCGAACATACGGAAGAGCTGGACAAAATCCTCGCTCCTTTCAGGAAATGAATGGATTTTCTTTACCTAATTTTTCTCTTTCTTGTAACAGAATAATTTATAAGCCCTAAATTCTCTTCCCCCACTATGCCTGAACGCTATCTGATTGTTGACCGATTGAAACTCAGTTACGAAGGACTGTTTAATGCTGATGAGTTATATAGCCTCATCTCCCAGTTTTTCTATGAGAAAGGATGGGACTGGTATGAAAAGATGAACCAGACCGTGGTTACTTCCTCCGGAAAGCATATTCGCATGGTTTTTGAACCCTGGAAAAACATCAGCGATTACCACAAACTTGCTGTCGCTGTCAAGCTGAATATTCTTGATCTCAAAGACATTGAAGTCGAGCATGAAGGGAAAACCATCCGAACCAATCAGGGAACTATCCGCATGATCATTGACGGCTATGTGGTCAGCGACCGGAAAGGCAAATGGAGTGAAAAGCCCCTGCACTGGTTCCTTGGCATCCTGTTTGAGAAATATTTTTTCCAGGCTCACTTCAGAAAAGCTGAAACCTGGATCAGGAAAGATGTTGAAGATTTGCATCACAAAATAAAGAGTTTCCTCAATTCCTTCAGGTATGCCTATGGACGGTAAACCATGACCGAAAAAAACTTAGTAGTAAACAACAAAGAACTGGTCTATAAGGGCATTTTTCGTGTCGATGAATTATTTTCTGCTCTCAATAAAGCGCTGGAGGAAAAAAATTATACCAAACGGGAGAAAAAGAGTGAAGAATTGGTCACGCCTCTGGGAAGGCTGCTGCAGCTGGAATTGCGGCCGTATAAAGTCATGACCGAGTATATCACCCTGATGATAAAAATCCATGTCACTCTCGATAATGTCACTGATGTAGTTCTCAAGAGAAATGCGGTGAAAGAGAAATTTCAGCATGGAGACGTGCATATTGCTTTTGACGCCTGGTCGTTGACTGATTACGAACGCCGCTGGGGCATGAAGCCCTTAGTGTACTTTCTGAAAGCAGTGATTCACAAGTACCTTTACAGATTTCCTCTTGAAGAAGGATTGGTGAAGGAAGTCGCTGCTGATACTGCCTATGTTTACGCGCAAGCAAAGAAACTATTGCATTCTTATGAAGGAAAAGAAGCAGCTGCTCCTAAAGAGGAAGAAGTGCGCAGGAAAGTTGAAGAAGAGATGAAGACGTAATCACCCCATCGCACTAAGAAAACTATCTTTGAATTCAGCTGCGCTCTGATAGCGATCATCTGGATTTTTTGCTAATGCTTTTACGATCACTTCAGAAATACTTTCTGGAAGCGCATAATTCACTGTCCGCGGATTTGGCACTGGCGCTTTAAGATGCTGGTGGTATAGTTCACCTTCGGTGCCTTCGTAGGGATATCTTCCTGTAAGCAAGTCGTACATGATTATTCCTAAAGAATAAATATCGCTTGGCGCAGTAGGCTCATTTCCATTAAATTTTTCAGGAGCCATATACTGGAGTGTTCCGACAGGAGAGCAAAGGATATCAAGATAAAGGTCGCCTAGACCAGGATGATAGCTCATGTCAAAGTCAAATATCTTTACCAAAAATGATGGTTCTTTAGCAGAGAGCATTTCCCGAGTAATTTGAAATTTCTTTAAATCTGTACACTCTACTAGAACATTTCCTAATTTGAGGTCATTATGGATAATGCCGCGCTGATGAAGAAATTCTACTCCGTCACAAAGTGCGGTTATGAGGGGAACTGTTTCGCGTGGGGTTAGTGCTCCTGCACGGTGCTGAAATTTTTTCAAGCTTCCTTCTTTGATATAAGGAAAGATCCCTTGCTGCTCTTCTTCTAAAAATTCGTAAGCAGGCAAAATATTTTGATGGCCTCCCTGAGCAGAAAGTAATTCATGCATAAACTTCTCACGAAAAAAACAATTGGAATTTTTATATTTTTTTACTACACATTCTACTCCTTCACTGCTCCTGGCATGATAAATCTCACTTCGTAGTTCAGAGAGGAGTTTAGTTATGGTATACCTTCCCCTTCTCCCTATGATGGTATCACCTAATGATAAAGCAGGAGACGGTTTTGAAAAAAGATATGCTTCCGGTGTTGTTTCTTCTAGATAGAAATCCAATACTGAAGAAAGATCTCTCTTCGCAATGTTTTGATCTAATTTGCTCATAAACCTCGAATGGAGGGGGGCGCTTTATAAACATTTCTAAAAAAATCACTAAACAGTAGTGATTGTATCGCAAGGGTATGCACCTAATTCAGCACTTTCCCCCTCAAATCAAAGGTCTCAGCTTTCACCAGCTGTACTTTTACTCTGTCTCCTATCCTGAAATCTCCTTCCACAATCACCTGCTTATAAGAATGATTTCTCCCAATCCACTGCCGTTCTTCTTTTCCTTTCTCGTCGATAATAATCTCCCCTTCCCATCCCATCCAGCGCTCATTCTGTATCTTGGAAATGTTATGGAAGATGTCGGTTAATATACGGGAGCGATGCTTTACTACTTCTCCGGGCAGTTCTTGAAGTTCTGCTGCCGGCGTTCCCGGGCGGGGCCAGAAACGCGAGATGTTAATAGAATCAGGGATTGTTCTTCGCACTGCTTCCAGCGTTCCCCAGTAATGCTCATCTGTTTCTGTGGGATAGCCAACAATGATATCCGTCATCAGATTGATTTCCGGAATTTCTTTCTTGAACAGGTCTACAACGCTTATGAATTCCTCGACGGTATAGCGTCTGTGCATGGCTTTCAGGGTTTCATCATGTCCTGCCTGCAAGGGCAAATGTAAAAATTTAAAAATTTTTGGATACTTATATACTTCTACTAATCGTCTTCCTATTTTAGGCATATGATCGGGATTGCCCATGCCGACCCTGATCTTAAAATCTCCGGGAATCTGCGCCAATTGTTCTAACAGGGTCGGCAGATCTGTTCCTATATCAAATCCGTAGCAGAAGGTATCCTGCGAAGTCAGCCAGATTTCTTTGACCCCTTCGGTGACTGCTTTTTTAGCCACTTCCATAATTTCAGGAATCGGGTATGACACTAAATTTCCCCGCGCTTGTTTGGTTTTGCAGAAGGTGCATGCTCCTAAACATCCTCGGTTGATGGGCAGAATTTCGACAATAGGATTTTTACGCACTCTCGGCAAATTCAACGGCGGCATTTCGTCGTTGTTGAGCAGCTGCAGAACATTATCATGCAGGGCTTCTTCCACTACCTGGACTACATGATGGATTTGTTTGGTGCCTATCAATGAATATCCTTTCAGTTTGTGGCGGTCGGATTGCGGGATGCAGCCGGCAATGATGGGAATTTTATAAGGGTGTTCCTGCTTGAATTGGTCTAGCTGGGAAAAGAAGGCCGTTTCACTGGGCGTTTTTACGGTGCAGGTATTAAAGATAACAAGGTCTGCTTCTTCGATGTTTTCCACAGGGATAAATTTAGCTTCCTTCAGCAAGCCGGCCATCTGTTCAGAGTCGGCTGCATTGGCGGAACATCCAGAGGTATGGATATAAAATGAAGTCATAGGGCCTTTGTACTGCTCTTTTTTAAAAATATTCTGCTTCTAAACAGGCCTACTCGCACTTATAGGCATCTTCAAAGAAATAGACGATAGAACGGGCAAAATCTTCTCCGGCGTTGAATTGATGGCAGAGGAAGGCGTCCATGCCGTAACCATAGCTCCATAAGCCAAAGCCGTCTGCATACTGAGCTTGATCGTGAAAAATTGCTTTTGTGGTTTCCCAGGGATTTTTCCACGAAAGAACTGTTCCTGGCCCGACATATCCGTTGGGCATAGATTCACCGGTTCGGAACACTTCAACATTGTAATCTCTGGTGAAGCAGCTTGAGCTGAAAGCAAAGTCTTCCGAGGTCGTTTTATGATCTCCGCTTGCCAGCAGGTTTATTTCACGAGTGCGGACATCCTTGCTTACGTAATAAAGGAAAGCCCATTTGTTTTCAAAATCAATCTTTCCCACGTAGACGGTAGAGCCATCTGGAAGGGAAACTCTATCCCCGGCGGATGCCTGCACTATTCCGTTTTTGTTATCCTTGTTGGTAGTGGCATAAGAAAGCATCATGGTTTCTGTTTCCGGAGAAAAGTCAAAAGCGGTAAATTCTGTCCTAAAATCATCAATTTCAAAAGGAGTGATCTCTAAATCCATGACCGTATTTGCCTGCGCCCGATACCAGCACTTTTCCATGGTCGGAAGCAGGCAATTCGGCTCTACGGCCTCAATCTGGCCGTTCATTACTTCAGTTACGTCGTCGTCCACACTGCCGTAAGCGCATCCCTGCAGTAAAGCGCCTGCGACTATTGATTCCAGTAGATTTTTGTTCATAAACCGTTTTTAGGCAGGTTCTTTATAAAATTTGCTATGAGAAGGCATTATTGAAAAGTTCTCATTTCATTCGTGGAGCACCAGGCTCCGATCCAGATTTTTTTATCGAAGACTGACGTTCCCCGTAGGGGGCAAGTCCCCCTTGTCAGTCCGCAGAGAATTAGGAGAGGTTTCCGCAAATGGTGCTCCAGCACTTTTCAATAACGCCTATGAGAACTAAAACTACCGGTTTAGCTTGTCTTCGATGTTCTGGTAGTCAAGAATATTATCAGCCCTTTTTTTTAGGTCTCGTGCACTTACATATGTTATTCCTTCCTGAGTTTGCACTCCGTACATGGGTTTTTTATGTCCTCCTTCCTGAAGAATGTAAGCATCAGGAACACCATCCTTATTCAGGTCTTGATTTAATGGGATTACCTTTGCTGGTTCTTGGCTCCAGTTGTACTTGCACATATATGCTCCTGTCAAGCAGCTAACAGCCGCGATTACTACCCCGCCCAATTTAAGATGTGCTTTTCGTTGCTGGCGCAGTTCTTGCTGATGTTCTTCTTTAAGCTCCGTTACTTCAGCTTCATATTCCTGCTGTTTGTTCTCCAAAATACGTTGGTCAATAGGTTTTAATCGGTATCCAGGATCATTATCAACCACCATCTGTAAATGATCTCTCCGATGGTTTATTTTCTTCATGTCCTTACGAAAGAACTCCCATTATAAATTCTTTTCCTTCAGTTAAAACCCCAGTCTTTTCAGAATAACCGCGGCATCAAATTCTTCTAAATCCTCATATCTCTGCCCTACACCCAGAAATAAAATCGGCTTTTTGATAGTATAAGAGATAGACAGCGGCGCTCCTCCTTTGTCATCCACATCCGCCTTGGTTAAAATTGCTCCGTCCATCTCCACCACATCGTTAAAGCGCCGCGCTTGCTCGATACAATCATTTCCGGTAATGCTTTCACCTACAAAAATCTTTAAATCTGGTTTAGCGACCCTGATGATTTTCTCCAGTTCCTGCATAAGATTGGTATTGGAATGCAGTCTTCCGGCCGTATCCAGCAGCACCACCTGAATCTTGTTTTTCTCTGCGTACTTAATCGCATCAAAGGCTACTGCGGCGGCATCAGCGCCGTAATCGTGCTTGATTACTTTTACCCCTAGTTTTACCGCATGCTCTTCCAACTGCTGGATGGCTGCAGCCCTGAAGGTATCGCAGGCAGCCAGAACTACCGATAGTTTATACTGCTGGAAATAATGCGCCAGTTTGGCGATGGAAGTTGTTTTTCCTGTTCCGTTGATGCCGAAAAAAGCGATAACTAAAGGCCCTTTTTTTTCTTTTGCTTTTTTGATCAGATCTATCTTCTCAAAGGAGAGTATTTCCTGCAAGGTCTGCTGCAGGGTTTCTTCTATTTTTGCTTCTACATTTCTGGGCAGGGGCTTGTCAACTAATTCTTTTTTCAGATCTTCTTTTATCTTTTCTATGACCTCGACAGAAACATTATTCTCCAGCAGAGAAAGCTCCAATTCCCAGAACAATTCATCAAACTTTTCGGCAGAAATTTTCTTGGTGGTGATGGTTTCTTTTAATTTGGCAAAAAACCCTTTCTTTTCTTTTGGTTCTTCTTTTTCTTGGATAATTTCTGTTTCTTCTGGCTGGTGTTCTTTTAATAATCCCCTTTTCTGATCTTCAGCCTTTTCAGGAAGCTCTTCTTTTTCAATTTCTTTACTCTCTTCCAGCTTTTCTTCTTTAAAGCGTTCTTTTTTTTCTTCTTTGATAAATTTTTCTTTATCTTCTTTTTTTGATCTCTCTTTTTTGAACTTCTCTTCCGTTTTTATTGGTTTCTTTTCAACAACCTTCTCTTTTCCTTTTCTTTCTTTTTTTTCCCTGGCTTCTTTTTCTTTCGCAGTCTCCTTGATTTTTTTCTTCTCTTCTGCGGGAGTTTCAACCGCTTCTTCGACCGTCTTCCGGGAGAAGATAGATACTGCCTGCTTTAGTTTTTCTTTGAGTTTGCCGAACATGGTTATCCTGCTTCCTCTATCTCCTGATACATCTTCAATCCCTGCGTCTGCAATTCCTGAAATACTCTTTCCGCTTCGGCAATTTTTTCGCTCATTTTCTGCTGTTGTTCTTCTAACAATCCAATCACTTCCGGAATATTTTTCTCTACAGTAACGTCAGCGCCGACATTCACCAGAAGATTTTTATTATCTTTTAATTCTGCTTTGAAAAAAATTCCATTGGTGATGGGCGCAAGAACTTCCGCCTTTGGCGGGGCTTTTTCCAATTCTTTCAATGCTTCTATGGAAACGCCGATCTCTCGCTGCTGCAGCTGCAGCTGTTCCACATATTCAGTAATCTGCTCTAAATGCTGCTGCACCATCTGGAACTGCATGTACTTCTCTTGAATATTCTTCTCATCAGCCATGGTTTATAGTTTCTGTTTTAGGTGTTCTAAGAAATCCTTATAGAGTTTCATACTCTTTAAAAAAGGGAGATCTGGATCGTCAAAGGAAACCTTGCCCAGAAAAGGGGCATTGCTGATCAGGAATCCTTGTCCGTCTTTCTTGACATGATTGAGCTCTTTTTCTACCAGGATCTTGAGTACGGATTTTTCTTCTGTGGTTAAGTCCATGATTGCTTAAAAGAAAGGCATGTTTTATAAGGTTTTTGTTGGGAAATAGTGGCTCTGGAATATATAATGTTTTAAACCATCTGTTCTTGTAGGTATTAAATCAACCGGAGGCACTAAAAATGAAGAATAATAGTTTATACGCATTAGGATTAACAGCTGCTGTAGCATTATATGGGTGCAACAAGCAGGATCAGAAACGAGAAGCGCAACCAGAAGCAAACAAGCAGGATCAGAAACGAGAAGTGCAACCAGAAACAAACAAGCAGGATCAGAAACGAGAAGCGCAACCAGAAACAAAGCCACTATTAGAAGTTGGCGAATACTACGGTATGGTTGAGGGAAAACCTGCAGAATATCGAGTCACTGATTTTGGGTATTGCTACCTTAAACTGAGAACAAATAAGTCTAATTATTTTAATTTACGCATTAAGGATAGAGGTTGTGACAATACTGCTGATGAGGTCGATCTTAAATATGACAGAAAGCATTTAGAAGCAGCTGGCAGAGCAGAAAAATTTGATTCCCTTTTACGAGAAGGCCGGAAGCTGGCAACACCAGAAAATAAAGTTAAGCGAGACTATCAGAAAGAACTTGATGATTTGTTGCGGCCGTAAATGGATTAAGATAAAAAATGAAAAATAATCTCTATGCATTAGGATTCTTTGCCGCAATAACTTTACACCGGTGTGGTACGGAAGCCGATGTTTACACTGGTCAGGTGGATGGAACATCAGCAAGGTATGAAGTAACGGAAGCAGGCACTTGCATCCTCGAACTGAAGTATTTTCCGATGTCACTTATTGAGGGAGAGCATTATATCAATCCAACAGAAGAATATATCCGGGACTATGATTGTGATAATTTTGTTGACGCTGTAGATTCCTACATTAATCCTCAGGTAGCTGAACATTACAATCGGGAAACTTTGGAAAATATGAAAACTGTAAACGGCATGTATACGGTGGAACTCTATGATGCTCTTTTACGCCAAGGCCGGAAATTAGTAAAGCCGGAAAATAAAGTTGGGCCTTAAAGACTAAGCTGATTTTTATAATCACGTTTTCTTTCATTCTTCATAAAAACATATAAAAACCCTTCTCATTTCCAGCAGATTATGCATGCCAACGAGCTTCGCGACAAATATCTGAACTTTTTCAAGACAGGAATCCTTGTCCGTCTTTCTTGACATGATTGAGCTCTTTTTCTACCAGAATTTTGAGTACGGATTTTTCTTCTGTGGTTAAGTCCATCAATGCTGTAAAGAATGAGGTGTTTTATAAAGATTGCTGTCCAATACTTGAAGGGGCAATAGGCGCAAAAGATTTAAAAACATAATCTTCTCT
>CAYJVI010000031.1:0-11339 GCA_964373595.1 uncultured Methanosarcinales archaeon
CTTCGGGAAAATTTATTTTTCTTTCAAAAAACGGGGTTATTCAAAGTCCTCTATATTCTAATTTAACCATAACTTTTAAAAATACTCTGTCGTTTGCTGTTCTAACGGCCCCGTAGCTTAGTCTGGTGGAGCGCACGACTGATATTCTTATGGAATAGACATCGTGAGGTCCGGTGTTCAAAGCCAGTATCCTAGGCGAGATGGGCGGGCATACACTGCGTGTAGCCCACCGCGTTCATGGCAAATAGGATGTCTGGGTGAAAGTCACCGCGGGGCCACTTTTTTCAATTATTACCAAATAAATATATATTTCACTTCTTTTCCTGCTACAGCATGAAATTGTACCAAGCCTTACTAGTGATGGTGTTAACAGGCTGCGCCGGAAACAAAAGCACTATCGTTTCTCCAGGAGATGAACTCAAAATGGTTGATCCGCTAGGCCCGTCACCGCACTATAATGAACAAGTGCATCGTCAAAAAAAGGCTGACTTTGAGAGTGTCGGAATAATGCCCTGTCTGCGCAGTATCTATACGGGAAAAACGTCTGCAAGTAACACCATTTTCATTACCCGCCATTGCGTCGAGCATAATCGCGGCTGGTTTTATGCAGCCAGATATCTGGATAAAAATAAGGATGGGCATGCCGACAGCTGGTGTGACTTAGTTGGAGAAACAGTAGTCGGCGGCATTGCTCATCAGCAGGAATGGGCATGCTATCCCAGCGAAGAAAATCTGGATGAAGTATTGCGCCGCGCCGAACAGTGGGTGAAAGATCCGTATGATTTCCGATGGTGATAAAAGGATTTTTTCTTACCTCCCAGCAATTATAAAATTTTAAATAGAATCTCTGTTCACCACCTTCACAGTTAATCCAGAGGATAAATCTTTCCACGCGCTCTCTTCGGAGGGTGATGCTCTCGAGAACACGTTTCTCAGCGCACGTGGCTACGATTCCTAGGCTGGATTAACGAGTGTTATTTTTCATAAGTTTAATAAGCAGAAGTAAATCTCAACTCTTGGTATGGTAAAAATAGAAGAAAAATCATTGGAAGAAAAAGCTAGAGAAACAAAACACAAAAATCTAAAAAATCTAGCCGACATTGCTAGAGACGTTTTTAAAGAAAATCCAGCATATAGGATTCGAGAACATGTCAGTCTAGGTTCTATCGGTGTTTTTGCAAGAATAGGGACTGATCCATTTCATTCATTTCCAGCAATGTTCGTTTACTCTCGCCAAAACAAAGTTTTGGTCACTAGAGAACAATACTTCCAAGACGCCTTACGCTTAGCAGAAACGTACGAAGCACAAACATGTCAGGAATTTACCTTGCGAAAAGAGTATTAGGTTCTTCTAATAGGCTTTAACAATTATAACCAAGCATATATTATCCCGTCTATAAATCTTTAAATACAGGTTATTATTCTAAAATTCTTATAAATCATTCATTGGGGGTGTAGTTATCATGAAAAAAGTAGTGGTGGTTCTCACAAGTATAATATTACTCATAGTTCTGGCAGGGTGTATTAATTACAAATCGTCCAGCGCTCCGCAGGAAGACACTCGCCTGGTCGACGAAATTGCCAGAGTGGAAAAAGAATTGAGTTTGGAAGGAGATAAGGAAAATACAGAAGCGGAAGAAGTTCAGGAGGAACAAGAAGCGGCAGAAGAACCAGAAGCAGTAGAAGAAGAAGTAGTTCTGCCTGATCTTGAAGAAGTTAAAACTACCGAAGAAGAACTGCAGGTCGTGGAAGTCAATGAAAACGAAATGGTTAAGCTGAATGTTAAGGTAAATGATCCTGATCAGGATACCGTAGAATATTCCTTCACCCGTCCATTAAATAACCTGGGGCAATGGAAAACCAATTACGGCGATGCCGGCGAATATGTTGTTACTCTTACCGCGACTGACGGCAAGCTCACCACGGAGAAAAAACTTAAAGTCGTGGTTAAGAGAGTTAATGTTCCGCCAGTCATTGGCGGCGTAACTGACCTTCGTGTGAAAGAAGGCCAAACTGTCACCTTTAAACCAGTGGTCACCGATCCTAATAAAGATAAAGTTACGGTTACGGTTTCAGAACCATTAAAGAGCGGAACGTTTGTTACTGATCATACCAGCGCAGGAGAATATCAGGTCAAGGTCGTGGCCAGCGACGGTGAATTAGAAACAGAAAAAACCTTTACCGTGGTTGTTGACGACGTGAACGAACTGCCGGTTGTCGCTAATCTTGAAGATCTCAAGGTCAAGGAAGGAGAGGCAGTTAAACTTGAACCGAAAGTCACTGATCTCGATGGCGATGAGGTTACTGTCACCGTCAGCGAACCGGTTGGCGATGACGGAGTATGGCAGACCAGCTACACCGATCACGGCGAATACTTTGTCACGGTCACTGCTAACGACGGAAAGGGCACCGTAACTAAAAAAGTGAAAGTGATTGTTGAAGACGTCAACATGCCTCCGGAAATCGTGGAGGTTTCGCTGGCAGTCAATTAATTTTTTCTTTTTTTATAGTATTCAAAAAATGGCTGGGAAAACATGAATTCCAAGAGCGCAAAAATCGTGCTGGTGTTTCTGATTCTGGTTGTGGTAGTCGACAGCACTTTCGCTGCGGTCAAGACCTTTCGGGTGAAAGAGACGGATTTAGTCACTCTTACTCCGGAAGCAGTTGATCCCGATGATGATGATGTTGCCTATGCCTATTCTCCTCCATTGGATGAAAAAGGGCAATGGCAGACAGATTACGATGATGCCGGCGAATATAGAGTAAAAATTACTGCTTCTGACGGCAGGAATCAAGCCACGGAAGAAGTCTTGTTAATCGTGGAAAACAAAAATCAGCCTCCCTACCTTACCGAGAAGAAAGTGAAAGCCAAAGAATTGCAGACTATCGATTTAAAGCAGTTTGTGGCGGATCCGGATAACGATCCCTTGGAATATTCATTTACCAAGCCTTTTGATGGCAGCGGCATTTGGAAGCCCGGCTACGGTGATCAGGGAAGTTTTGTTGCCGCTTTTACCGTGAGTGATGGAGAATTTGAAGTTCCTGCACGTATGGAAATCGAGGTTCTAAATACCAACCAGCCGCCAGTTATTAAGGGTACTTTTTCTGATGCAAAAATAGTTCAGATAAAAGAAAATGAAAAGCTTTCTTTCGACGTTGAAGTAGAGGAAAGCGATGGGGATAAAGTAACTTATCTGTGGACGTTAGATGATAAAGTTGTTGGTGACGCAGAACGGGGAGAATATTTCTTTGACCATGAAAGTTCCGGCAGCTATGTTCTGGCCTTGGTAGTTACCGATGGCATGAAAGGAGTGCAGAAAGAATGGAACCTGGAGGTTGAAGATGTCAACCGCAAGCCGGAATTGGATCTATTGCCCGTGACTGTAGAAGAAGGTGAAAAAGTTACACTTTCCCTGCCAGAGAAAGATGCAGACGGAGATACGTTAACTTATTCCTTTGACGAAAAATTGAATGAAAATGGAGAATGGCAGACAACTTTTGATGATGCAGGAACGCATTCTCTCTACGTCTATGCTTCAGACGGAAAGGAAACTGCCAGGGAAAAAATAAAAGTGACAGTTTTGAATGTTGACCGAAAGCCAGAACTAAAACTTCCGTCAAAGTTGGAAGTCAGGGAAGGCGAAGAAGTATCATTCATAGTTGATGCCTTTGATCCTGATAATGAAGAAGTTACAGTTTCCTTTGAAAATGCTCCTGAAGATGCTTTTTTTGATCCGAAAACAAAAACGTTTAGCTGGACGCCGGGATACGATTTTATTTCCCGCCGGTATGGATTACTGAGCAATATCCTGAATGCGCTGCGGTTGGAGCATAAACTATTGAACTTACGGACTGTAAATCTGAATGTAAACGCCTGCAGTCAAGGAGTTTGCGCTTCCGGCTATGTGCCTTTAGATGTGTATAATTCCAATAGGCCGCCGGTTTTAAGTGTGGTCTCGAATCTTACCGTGACTGAAACCGAACTGGCCGAGCTGAAACCAACCGCCACTGATCCTGATGGGGATATGGTGCGCTTCTCTTTTAGCGAACCATTCGATGATGAAGGAAGATGGGAAACCACGTATGACCATGCCGGTGAACATATTGTGTATATCAATGCTCATGATGGAAGCGCTTCGCAAACTCTGCCAGTGCAGGTTACGGTATTGCAGAAGAATCGGCGGCCGACATTAAACCTTCCCAACGACAAATTCGTTGTAGACGAGGGCGGCGAGCTATATTTTTCTGTAGAATCTTTTGATCCGGAAGGAGATCGTCTTTCGGTGTATGTCGAGAATATTCCGGAAGGAGCTTCGTTTGATAATAATACTTTTTCCTGGAGGCCAGGATATACCATAGTACAGAATCAGGGCGCAAGAAATTCTTTATTAAGCGGAGTAAGTCTGCTCAGCGTAAATGCAGAGCACCAGCGCTGGGTTGACTTTGTCGTTTTCGACGGCGAATTTGAAGTGCGCCATCCGGTGAAATTGGTGGTGAGAGATGTGAATCAGAAGCCGGAAATTGCTGATGCTGTTCCTGCTGAGTCCTTAACGGTACGGCGGAATCAGCCTGTGGTATTCCAGGTTACTGCTGTTGACAACGATGAGGATGCTTTAGATTATGCCTGGGATTTTGGCGTAGGGGAAGAAAAGGTTAGGGGGTCTGATACGATCGAAAGAACCTTTGTAAATCCCGGAGAAAAGAAAGTGCGGGTAACTGTGAGTGACGGTGTTGCTGAAGTGGAGAAGGAATGGCAGGTTACTGTGGTAGAGGAAGAAGTTCCTGCCCCGGTTGCGGCTCTTGAACCTGCTAAGTTTAAGGTGTATGTGATTGAGTATTGAGACTAATCACACTTTTCCTTGCAGGTCCTCACTTTAATATAATGTTCCGGCTCAAATGGAATATAACTTCCCCTTAATGGGGTAAATTTTAATGTTTCTTTCCCCTTTTCATCTTTCTCCAGAACGATTCTGTGCGGCGTATATCCAACTAAAAAATAAAAGAATCTGCTCATGTTAGGATGAATCCTGATGCAGCCATGCGATGCTCCGCCATATTCTACGCTGGAAGGCCAGGGCGTAAGATGTATCCTATATCCATTATCGCCGTCCTGCCACCCCCTGAAAGGATCTTTCTGCGGTTTGTGATCGTAATACAACGGTGTATTTATCATGCCGAAAGCATTGAATGGGCCGGGCAGTTTTTCTTCGTCTTTTACTTCTTCCTCTTCTGCCGCCCATTTCGGAGGATTCCAGTGGGGCATAATGGTAGCATGTTTTAGGTAAAATTCCCGTTCCGGAGTTTGATATTGCTTTTTCGTTCCTTTTTTTTTGTTTTTCACCCAGCCGCCGACCACGGCTTTGGTTTGAAATAGCTCTACCCGATTTCCTTCTTCAATCGCATAGAGGCGCAGGTTAGTTCTGGTCCTGACTTTTTCCCATTTTCCGGAATCCCATTTTTCAACTTCAATTTCTAACTTCATTGAATCTTGTTGATATCGTCTCGGAATTTCCAGATATACTGTTGCTTCCTGATGTTCTTTGGAAAGAAATTCCTGAACTCCGCCAATTGTATTCAGGTTCAGTTGCTGCGCAGCGCTGTCCACTGCTTTTTCTAATTCTTTCTTTTCAATCACATAAGGATATCTGCCGCTGCACTGAGCATGAAAAACTCGTTCTTCCAGAACACGTCGCACTCCGCCAAAAGCATATCCCTCCAAATCTTTATTGAGTAATTCTCGAGTAAAAAAATTTATTTTACCTTCGATTTTCCAATTATAATGCAGGTATTGCTGATGAAAGCGCTGGTATTTCATGACTGCGGAAGCAGTAAGATCGTTGTAAATTCCGTTAATTTCTCCGTGATAGAATCCTTCCCAATGCAGTATTTTCTGTACGTTTTTTATAGTATTTATTTGTTTCTGCAGTCCATCATATTCCCGTTGAATTTTTGAGAGTTCTTTTTCATATTTTTCTTGATTCTGTTCATTCTTTATTTGTTCAATTCTTTTTTCCAAAAGAGATGCTCTTTGCGGTGTTTTTTCAGTAGTGTAAGGCACAAATTTGTTTTCAATTTTAGGCTGCTTTTCATTTCCACGACGTTCAATCGCTTTTGCGTAATGCTCAAATGGTTTCTTATGATGCTCAAATCCGGAGAAAATGCCGAAGCGTTCCCTTTGGAAAGGATTCTGCAAAATTCCTTCTGTGAGAAAATATTGTTCAGCATCTCTGGATAAGGATAATAATTCAGGAATGAAATGATCAGAGAGGTTTATGGTGCATTGTTCTCCAGCAGGTTCCTTAACTTTTTGTTCTAATTTTTCCGGCGCTTTTACTGGTTCAAAATCGGTTATTTCTATTTTGGGAATTTCCAATCGTTCGGCAAGAGGCGGTTTTTGATTATCGCATGAAAGCAGCAGCGCCAGAAGAGCAAGACTTGTTTTTTTAGGCATATCAATTACTATTTTTTAAGGGTTTATTAAGATGCCTCATAAACGATATATAGATTTTGATTATCTAAGATTAAGCTGATATCCATTAACTTCAACAATCTCTTTAGGAGAAATTAAGAAAAAAAGTCAAAAATTAACTTTTCATATCCGACAGAAGACGTAAGATGTCCTCTTTAAGGGAAACTTTCCTTATCTTTCCGTGGGCGGCAATAGTAACGAGATTTTTCTCCTGCATTCTTTGGAGAGAGCGAAATGCTCTAACTCTGTTCATGTTAGGCAGCCTGGCAATATCAGCCTGCCCAACTTTTCCGTTATTCTGCATAAGGTAGTTGATTATTTCTTTTTCATCACTGTTCAAAAAAAGGAATAACGTCTCTAATAATTGCCGTGATTCTTTCTTTGTTTTCATGATCTGTTTATAGATTAAAGTTGATGAAAGATAACCGATAAATCCAGAGAGTAGAATAAGACTGACCGTAATCGGTAAATGATTTTCAATAGTCCAAAATATTACTGGATTTGCGCTGGTCGAACTCTGGTGGATATATGTTACCAGATAAATCACAATGCCAAGGCCAACAATTACTATCAAAAATCCTGCACTTATATGTTTGTAAAGTTTAACGGTATGTTCGTCCATAAAATCAGCAGAGTGATTGCCTATTTAAATATTGCTGCAAAAGTTGAAACAAAAAATGTTGTTTTTCTTCAGCGTTTCAAAATCATTTATATATTGTTTCTCCTTATGAAACATACAACAATTTTGTGAAACAAATGAGGAGGTTAACAGAGATGGAACAAAGCAACAAGGTTGAACACGCGGTCAATCCGCCAAATGCAAAAAGTGATTTGTTTTGGAAGGTTACGACTGTAGCATTAGTAGTAGTATTAGCTATTTTTGCGTTTAAAGGGAATTTTGGAAGTGGTTCTGTGGGGGCTGCTGTAGCTCCTTCATTTGGTGGAGCAGCGCCGTCACCCCCAAGTGCAGGAATAACTGACATGAAAGCTCTTGCAGATGATGATCCTTTTTTGGGAGATAAAAATGCGCCTGTAACAATGATTGAATGGTCTGATTATGAATGTCCATTCTGTGCACGATTCTATCAACAAACATTACCACAAATTAAAAGTGAGTACATTGATACCGGAAAGGTAAAGTTAGTGTATAGGGACTTTCCATTAGGGTTTCATCAGCAAGCTGAACCAGCAGCCCTTGCTGCCAATTGTGCAGGAGAACAAGGAAAGTACTTTGAGTACCATGATAAAATCTTTAACGCAGGTGGAGCAGCAGGGAAGAGTAGCGCTGATTATAAGAAATGGGCTCAGGAACTTAGTTTAAATGTTGCTAAATGGGAAGCATGTTTGAGCGATCCAGCGCAAAAGCAAGAGATTCAAAAAGATCTTGCTGATGGAAGCGCGGTAGGAGTATCTGGAACACCGGGCTTTATCATCAATGGGAAATTAATTAGTGGCGCGCAGCCATTTAGTGTTTTCCAGCAAGTCATTGAAGCTGAACTCAGCTAATTTTTTTGAAAATGAAATATATGCGTAAAGTGCCGGAAGCATTAAAAGAGGTGTATGATTCAAAGAAATATTTTGTAATTACGATCGGCGTAGTTTTATTTCTTTTTCTCTTTAATACGCTCGTGAACAATTACAGAATACTTTTTTCTGACTTTTCTTTTTCATTGCTTTTTTCATTGCTTAAGGGAACACTTGCCTCAATGACCGCTGTTTCTATCGTCCTTCTCATCGTAATGTCGGTTCTTGCTGGTGTTATTCTCTCCATGACTATATTCTTAATAAGGCGTCAAGTAAAAGGGGGTGTTGGAGCAAGCACATCAGGGATTTTTGTAAGTCTCATCGCGCCTGCGTGCCCGTCCTGTGCAATTGGATTGCTGAGTGTTTTAGGAATGGGGGGATTTCTTGCCTTTCTGCCATTTAAAGGATTAGAACTGGGATTTCTCGGAATGGGATTACTGGGAATATCAACAGTGTATCTGTCAAACAAAATAACAACAAAAACGTGCAGTATTGCACCACAAGGAGGTTCAATCATGGAAAATAATAATGTTTCAATAAAGAAGTCAACGCTGTGGAAAGGAGCAGTTGTGGTGTTGATTACAGTATTAGGATTTTTTGCACTTAAAGGCAATTTTGGCAATGAATTGACAGGCAATGTGGTGGCGGCTGGTGATAATAGCGTGGTGGAAATCACGACAGTGTTAAAAGAATTTAAATATCAGCCTGATACTATTACAGTGAAGGAAGGATCAACTGTTCGCCTGACCATTGATAACAAAGATAACGTCAATCACGGCTTGCACCTCATGCAATTCGGCGTTATGCGTGGTTTAGAACCGCGGTCTAAAACCACGGTTGAATTTGTTGCCAAAGAAACACCAACAAATGGACAAGCAGTCCCAACCTGTACACAAGAACATGGAGAAACGTTAACTATAAATGTGGTATAAGAGGTGAAACATGATGAAATGGTCAAAAGGATTGCATTTGGTTACAATGATTTCAGGAGTTGTTGGTGTTCTTGCATTATTTGCTGCATGGATTGCTGCGTGGGGAAGTGGAACTTTCCTCGGCCAGCCAGAACAACATCTCTTTAATGATGCAAAAACATTATTATTAGCATCAATTGCTTTTGGCATAGGAACTTTAATCCATCAGCATGAAGAGAAAAATGTGAAGAGGAAGTGAACATTTGAAAGTAAAGAATGAAGATATGGTGAAGAGATGAGAACAAAGATGTATGCTAAAGCATTTATTGCTGGATTAGCAGTTCCTGCATTTTTTCTTTCTTTATTACTCTCTATTTCAGCTTGGTTTGGAAAACTAAATTTGTATAGCTGGGATATTCTCCTAGGGCCTATAATTTATGGTACTTGGAATATTTTATATGTTGCCATTAAAGAAAAATATCCAGTAAAGAATAAACCCATGAGGTTTGGAATCCATGGATCCATTTTGGGATTTTTATTTGTCGCTTCATTTTTTTTATATCCAGAAGCTCATCAAGAAATGTCGGGTTCAATCTCAGCACTTTCAAAAAGTGTAAATGTAAATTTTTTATTTCATGGGTTATCATTAGTCTGGGTACCTATAGTATATTATCTCATTTGGAGATATCTAATTTATCCTATTAATGAGCTTTTGGGGGTAAAGATATAACCATGGGACATCATCCACCAGCAGGAGGACAGCAAGTAGCTGAAGCAGCAAGTTCGGGAGGACTTTCACCACTAACATGGATTTTAATCATTGTTGGGGTATTAGTAGTTATCTACATCATCTACAATTTTTTCAAAAAAGAATGAACAAAATAAAATGTACAATTATGGGACTAACGCTATTGTTGTTGGTAGTCTTTATTACCGCGTGTATACCAAAAGAAGCAAAAGTTGAGCCTATGCAACAGTATCCAGTTGAGAACGGTTCTGTATTCCAGATGACTGCCAGTTCTGCAAGTTGGAAGCTTAAGCCAGGTATTTCTCTGAGTGCGTTTGCATACAACAATCAAATTCCTGGGCCATTACTCAAAGTAAAGCAGGGAAACACTATTTATATCAATTTTACAAACCAGATTCCTATGAACACAACCATCCACTGGCATGGTCTTCGACATAAAAATAAAGATGACGGTGTTCCTGGCGTTACTCAAGCTCCTGTAGGACCAGGTCAAAGTTACATTTACGAACTACAATTTCCTGATTCTGGGCTTTACTGGTATCACCCTCATGTTCGTGAAGATATTCAGCAGGAAAAAGGGTTATACGGAACTATTCTCGTAGAGCCGACAAACCAGAGGACTATGATAAGAGAAGAAGTGCTTATTCTCGATGATGTCTTGATTGAAGGTGATGACTTTGCTCCGTTCTCAGACAAAGTGACTAATTTTGCGCTGATGGGGCGATTTGGGAATACTCTTTTTGTCAATGGCAAAACTGAGTTTACTCTCTCAGTAAACCAGTACGAGCCTCTTCGTTTATATATTGTAAACGTTGCCAATGTGCGTCCATTTAACCTCTCTATCGAAGGCGCTGAGATCGCTATCGTTGGTACTGATTTAGGTTTTGCTGAACCCTACAAAGCAAATAGTGTAATTATTGCTCCTGCTGAACGCTATATTCTCGATGTTACTTTTGATAAACCGGGAACTTATAACCTTATGAACAAGAATCCCTCTAAATCATATGTACTGGGGAATATTCTTGTTAAACCAAGCACCAATCAATACAGTCCAACAGAAACTCCTATTCCAAAAATAACTGATTACACCGCGTACTTGAACAAGAAACCAGATTATGAATTTCGTTTAACTCTAGAAATGCCCATGATGGAAATGCCACATGTAGAGGAGCAAAAGGGCATAGAATGGGAAGATACTATGTTTGAGATGAATCGTGCACATCATAATAAACTCATTACCTGGATTATTGAAGATACAACATCAAAGAAAAAGAATATGGATGTTGTGCCTGAGGTGAAGCTGGGAAGTGTCAAAAAAATAAGGTTCATTAATGACCAGAACTCTGATCATCCCATGCAGCATCCAATTCATCTCCATGGCCAGCGCTTTCTAGTTCTATCGGAAAATGGAAAAATCAATCAACATCTAGGATGGAAAGATACTGTTCTTGTTCCAGCTGGCAGTACTATTGATATACTTGTGGAGTTTACTAATCCTGGAGACTGGATGATGCACTGCCATATTGCAGAACATCTCGAGTCTGGGATGATGATGATGTTTAAGGTGAGGTGAAATGAATGAAAAAAATATTTTTAGCAATGGTATTAATGGTGATGGTCGTTCTGGTGGGATGTAAGTCAAAAGCAGACCCTTACGCCGACCTATCATTCAAAGAGCTCTGCGCCA
>CAYJVI010000032.1:0-11262 GCA_964373595.1 uncultured Methanosarcinales archaeon
TAATCTCAGCGGTCTCAATGCCACTTGTTTATATTTGCCATATATTACAGCGATCGAAACTGATTTTAAATTTGCAACTCTTGGTCATGCCCAGTTTTATGGGGGAGATTTACGGAAAGCTAATTTTTTCAATGCGGATCTCACTAACGCAACTTTCTTTCAAGCAAATGTAGAAGATGCTGATTTTCGACAGGCAAATCTCACTCTTGCCGGTTTTCAATATGCGAATCTCGCTGATGCAACATTTAATCTTGCTAACCTTGCTTATACGGACTTACGAGCTCGTAATCTATCTTTGAGTCATGGATTTGAGCAAGCCCATTTCCTGGAGACAAAGATCAATAAGGAAGATCAGAAGATGATGGCTAAGAGGCTAAAAGAAAGAACATTTTTTGTACCTGGGGATTAAAATGCCAACAACATTCTTACTCGATCCCCGAGTACTCGATGATTGCGTATCAGATGGTGCGCCAGAAATAACCTTAGAGGGAGAGGCGGCAGCATATTTTACATTAGGAAACAGCCAAAAAGCGAATTATGTGGTTTACCAGGATTATATCGGCAGGGATAGAATTCCTTCTTCATTGTGGGAAATTCCGCACACGGAAAGAGAAAGATTAAGAAGCCTTCGCTTAGGTTATCAGAAAGCGAACCTTCTCTTTTTGCCAGCCTCAGTTAGTGATTCTTCAAGTGAATATTTAACGCAGCATAAAGATGAGCTTCTCCAAAAGTGCCAAGCCCTTTATGTCCGCGGAGAATTTAAGAAAGGAGATGCGGAAACGTTTAAGCAATACGGCGTAACTATTCTTTAATATTGGAATTTTATTTAGGAAGATAATTAATCTCTGCACCATCCAAATGCGGCTGAGCCATTTCTGTGCAGTAAAGGCGTTCATCTAAAGAAGAGCAGTCTTTCAATTTCTTGGCTTCTGCTATTTTAGAGTTTATTCGTTCTCTTCTTTCTTTTTTTTTACGACTGTTTCTGGATTCATAAACTATTGATAAACTCAGGAGAAATTCAAGAGTTCCAAACACCGCTCCATAAGCTCCTGCGCTCCCCCAAGCACGATATTTGTCTAATTTTGAATAATATTGCTGCTCTTTGTTTTCTAAAATTTGTATTTTATTTTGTGCCTCAGTAAAAAGAGAGGTTATATTCCGACAATTCCAGGCATGGTGTCTCCGCTGCCAGTACCGTATCTCTTCTTCATCCTTTTGATTACAAATTTTAGCAAAACTTTCCAAATCGTATTTTTCTGATTTTGCCAGACGAATCTTATAACTGATATTGTTGATTTCTCCTTTCTGTATTAGCTGGTCGTGATATTTATCTCCAAAATACCAATATGGCGCTCCAATAGTTATTGCTGCCGCGCCTGCAAATGCGGCTATGCCCCATAAAATTTCTCCGCTGCTTACATTCATGGGGGATTATGTTTAAGGGCATTTTTTAAACTTTTCCTGACAAAAATTTTAAATCACCTCATCTCCAGATCAAGATAAAATCGTTACTTATGGCAGTCTGCGAAAATCGTTATCGCAAGTGATTAAATGCGCTTTATGTCAGAAAGTTTAAAATCTCTCACGTTTATCTCTTACTCCTTTGTATACGTTTTTTGATGAGTAGTCTGCGAGATATCCAGCAAATTCTTGAGCAATTCCAAGGTGTCGTTTTTTATTTGTACTTTGGATCATATAAGTACGCAATTATATTAACATATAAAATCTTTCCCTTTTTCCATCAATTATTTAAAGTTACTCAAAAAATACAGTAAAACAGGAGATTTTGCACGAATAATGCAAGTCTGCTGGAATCAGCTTATAGAAGATTGAGCGAGTTACAGAAATCAGGTTTAGTCTCATTAAAAAATGGAAAATGGGTAAGAGTTCCAACAGAAAAGAAAATATTAGTACTGGAAAATTAATAGTGGGCTTGGACGAAGCCGGCAGGGGCCCGGTCCTTGGCCCTTTAGTCATGGCAGCGCTAGCTATAAAAGAAGAAAATCTCCGGAAACTGGAATGGATGGGTGTCAAGGACAGCAAGCTTCTGAGCGCGCAAGTGAGGGAAGAATTGTTCGAGCAAATACGGGAAGCAGTGGAAGATTTCCGCATTGAAATGATAGAACCTGATGCAATTGATTTATCAGTAGATGGCGGAAATTCAAACTTAAACTGGCTGGAAGCGGATACCTCTGCCAGAATGATTTCAGAGCTTGATCCGGATACTATCATCATTGATTGTCCCAGTCCGAATATCAAAGCATATCAGGAATATTTCGCCTCCAGATTGAGCAAAGCAGTACGCGAGAAAGCAAAACTGGTGGTCGAACACAAAGCTGATGTGAATCATATCATCGTTGGAGCAGCTTCTATCGTAGCAAAAGTTATTCGGGATAGGCATATCGATCATCTGAAGACAGAAATCGGCTTTGATTTTGGCTCCGGCTACATGTCTGATCCGAAGACGCAGGAATTCTTAAAACAGCATTATAAATCGCATCCGCATATCTTCAGGAAGAGCTGGCAGTCGTATAAGAAGGTAGAAGATGATGAGAAGCAGAAGAAACTGGGCGAGTTTTGAGCGGCACAGTTCGAAAAGTAAGTGATAATCATCTTTGCCGCTCGCTCGGTGCTTTTCCAGATTTTTCTTTTGCTTCAAAAAGAGCTGATAATTCCGATTAAAAGCACCTGCCAACAGGTCTTACGAACGGCAGTTCCTCGCTCGCCTTTTGGCAATGACGATGATTATCACTCAGAAAGTGAACTGTGCCTTTTGAGCGAAATATTAATAAAGAATTCTGGAACTCATGCCATTATGGATAACCCAAATAAAGTTATTGTTTTTGATACCTGGAAAGATATAGATCGCCAGTTGAAGCCGTACTTCCGCCATAATCATCAGGAATATTCACGTCTTCAGCTGGTAAGCGAACGTAGAAATACACCCGCAAATGGCAGTGATAATCTTCAATTTACCTATCTGATAGGATTATTTGCTTCTGATGACGGCCAGTTTTGGTACGGTGGCGGCATCCAGGATCTCAGCGAATATGAAGGCGACAAAGAATACCCAACTATTGAAGCGCTGGCAAAAGGAGTTAAAGATGGAATTTCTGATGCCGGTAAAAGTTATTGCGGGGCTTGGATTGTGCCTTTCTTTTATACCATTCGTGATGTCTACAAATTCTCGAAAAACGAAAGGAAGCGCATTGATGATAATCTTAAAATTCTCCGAGAAAATTTCTTAAATTTAGGAAGCTATCTTTCGGAGCAGGAGCAAGATGGCCGAGCCGCGTCTCAGGAGGACTTTTCAACTCGCGGATTATCGGAGCTGGAATGCAAAGAATTTGGGCAGTTTTTTTCTCATCAGGGGCAGTGATTTTATCTCCGTTACTTCTTGCACTCATACACCAACGCCGGCGGAATATTTCTCCACACCATCTTTGTTTTCACTTCAGAGAAATATTCATCTAATAGTTTCCTAAACCGTCTTCCTTTGGGAAAGAAAATTCCATGCAGTTAAGAATAGGCATGGGAAGAAGATTACTGGGCGGAATTTAAAAGAATATCGGAAGCGCCAGTTAACTTTTGCTCTTTCGGAATGTTTATATGTCAATTGCGCTTAATTGTTACAAATGTTGTACCTGAAGGTGTTTTAGATGCTGATAAGAGTCACGCCCGATAAGGAAAAAGCCCGTTCTATTTTACGGATGACTGATGCCACTCTGAAAATGCTTAAAGAGATCGATCCCCGGAAATATCCCTCCCAAGTTATCAGAGAGTATTACGGGGCGATCAGGGACTTGATGATCATAAGTGCTCTCCTGGACGGATACACAGTTCTGGGAGAAAAAGTTCACCAGGAACTGATAGAACAGTTTTCTAATCGTTATCGAAAGTTTACCGAATATGAGCTTATGTTTATAAAAGAATTGAGCGAGACCAGAACTAAAATCGCTGATGAGGGATTTTTTGTCAATCCCGGGTACCTTTCCAAAAACAAAAATCTTCTGACCAAGATTATATGTAAATTAAAGAAAGAAATTGGAGACAAGTTACAATGACGGTCTTCATTAACGTCAAAAAAGAGGATATAAAAAAATTAAACGGTTTTTCTCAAGAAGAAGCTAAAACGGTACATGAAGAGCTGCGCTTAAAGAAAAATGGTGTGGTTTTAATTCTCTATACTTCAGGCAAATTGTTATTGCAGGGAAAAAAAGACCTCGTAGAAAAAGTCGCTAAAGAATTGGAAAAGAAAGGCCTTGGCGAAAGAGTTGCCGCAGAGTCTTTCCGCAAAGAAAGCGGCTGGATCATTGGAACAGATGAATCATTAAAAGGGGATACTTTTGGAGGCCTGGTAGTTGCAGGAGTGAAAGCAAACGATGAATTGCGCCAGAAATTAATCGAATTGGGCGTTGCCGACAGCAAAACCTTCGACGACAAGGAGATTTTAGTCATGGCGGAAAATATCAGGAGGATAGCTCCCTGTGAGATTAAGAGTATCCTTCCGGAGATCTATAATCGCCTTGGCGAGGTCACCAAACTGCTTAATAAACTCCATCAGGCCTGCGCTGCCGATCTTCTTCCTGGGAAGCATGTGGTAGATAAATATCCTGGCTGCAGCGTCGGCGATATTCAGGTTGAAAAAGCTGAATCAAAATATGCGGAAGTGGCTGCGGCTTCTGTTTTAGCCCGGGCAGCGGCCTTGCAGCAGCTGGACTACTTAAGTGCGCAGGCAGGTTTTCGGCTTCCTAAAGGGAGCACCCACGTGAAGCTGGCTTTGTTTGAATTGAAAGAACGGGGATTGGATTTCAGCAAGTTTGTCAAGGTTGATTTTAGGAATGTGAAGGAATTTTTAGAATAAAAATCTCGGGCATAGAAAATTTATTAAATTTTCAAATGTCAAGGAGTTTCTATCAGGGGATTGACTATCTTTTTGAGGACGTTCTCCTTGACTAAATCTGCATTAATTTTAATGTCGGCTATCACAGCTAAATGGTCAGATACTCTAGTAGGATGAACCCCGTAATTGGTAATTTGGAGGTATTCTGAGGCGAGGATGGTATCCAGAATCTGGGAAGGATTATTAGACGGATATGTTGCATAAGCTCGAGGGTTTATTTCTTTATCTGAAGAAGGATATATGCCCGGAAAGCATTTCATTTCCGGATGGCGAAGTAGTCTTTCTAAGGATTCGTCTTTTAATCCTGATTCCAGATCATAGTCTGCTCCGAGAGGTTCAGCATTGCCGTCCATGGTTAAAATTTTATGAGCATCGCTTCTTTTGCTCAATTTATTGTACAAGATTTTGGACTGCAATTTTCGATTTTTCTCGCCTTTATTTTCAAGATGGGTATTATAAATAAACAAGGGAACTTTTTCTGCAATTTCAGGGTGATAATTGACTCGGCATACCAGCCAGCTTTTTCTTTCATCTTTCCGCCGGATGATATTAACATCCATTAAAGGCCCCCAATAGGGAGGAATAAAAAAATCATGGTCCTTTTCTTTTAAGGGATATCTCGACAAGACGGCATTCCCAAAATGAAGCCTGACATTTTCTGTCGGGAGCTCTTGTTTATCTATATCTAATTTTTTGAAAATCCACTGCGACCTTTCTTCCTGATATAAATATCGCGCCACCTTCCAGAAACGTTCTAGTCTCTTTTCATCAAAATCCAGGCAAGTACCTATTTCAAGATGATATGGCTCTTGCCTTTGCTTCCTTTCTTGTTTTAGAGCCAATCGTTTTACAATTTCCAGAGCTTGGTCAACATAACCAGTTCTTGACGATCCAAATTCTATTTCCTGAAGGCAGATGATATCGGGATTGATTTCATCTATAAGGCAGACAATATTATCCAAGTTGTAATCTTGTTCCTTCCAGGGAACGTGCAAGAGAAATTTTCCTTCTTTGGATTTCTGGCCGGCAGCAAACTGCATATTTAGAGACATGATCCGCAGGGTTATTTCAGGCACTTGCACCAGGGTCATATTTCTTTATTTTCTGGCCTTATTTTTATATTTTGTGAACTCCGGAGATATCTTTATAAACAAAAATCCCTTCTATCTTCAGATGCAGCAGCTTAGCGAAGAGCAACGCAAACAGTTGGAAGAAAAGCTCAAAAGCATGACTCCTGAGCAGCTGAAAGAGCTGCAGAAACAGCAGTGCGTTTTCTGCCAAATCGCTTCCGGAAAAGTTCCTTCCAAAAAAGTCTATGAAGATCAGAAATGCCTGGCTGTTCTGGACATCAGCCCGGCCTCAAAAGGGCATCTTCTTCTTCTTCCCAAAGAGCATTATGCTGTCATGCCGCAGGTTCCGGAAGAAACAATAGGGCATCTGTTTGTGGTGGCAAAAAATCTGTCGCAGGTATTATTAAAGACCTTCAAAGCAGATGGAACCACTGTTTTTATCGCTAATGGGGCTGCTGCCGGACAGCGGTCGCAGCATTTTCTGGTTCATGTGATTCCGCGCAAAGGCGGCGATGGATTACTGAATGTTGAGGAAAAATTAGTTGATCAGGAAATGGTTTCCAAAGTCAGAAATGCAGTAGAAGGAAAACTGCAGGAACTACTGGGGAAGAAACCAGAATTGAAGAAAGAGCAAAAATTAATCTCTGTAACAGAAGAAGAAATGTTTCTTACCAGCTATTCAGCAAAACGTTACCACCAAAAAAATTGTGCTTTTGCGCAGAATATTCCTGAAGGAAGCAAGATTATATTTTCTAAAGACGAAGCAGCGGCATCAGGAAAAAATCCTTGCACCTGCGTAAGTGGCAGGAAAATTCCTTTGGTAAAGAAAGAGCCGAAAAAGAAAACGAAGAAGCAGGAAACCATGCCGAAAGTAAGATCCGGACCAAAACAAAAGGCATCAAAACCAAATGATGAAGAAAAGGGGGCAAATCTGGACGACATCGCCAGATTATTCAGCTAAGATGGACTGCGAATACTGCGATATTGCAGAAAGGAAGAGCAAGGCGCAAATTCTCTATGAAGATGAGGAAGTTATTGTCGCAGTAAAAGATCTGGTGCTCATTCCCGGCCAGATTACGGTCTTTCCCCGGAAACATTTTACTATTCTGGAGATAGTTTCGGATGATATTTTATTACAATGTTCTGCTGCTGCCAGCAAAGTCAGTCAGGCGGTGTTTGAAAGCCTGGAAGCGCAAGGGACAAATATACTGGTCCAAAATGGGTTGGGCGCAGGACAGAAAGTGCCCCATTTTGCTGTGGAGGTTATTCCCAGACGCGAGGGTGATGGCCTGAACTTGCAGTGGCCGCCCCGGGAAGTTCCTGAAGACGAATTGGAAATAGTATTACAGCAATTGCAGGCTGACGTGAAGAAGTTAGGCGATCTTACTGCTGAGAAGAAAAAAGAAGAAGCAACAGAGAAAAAAGCGGACCTAAAGCCGCAGAAAGAAGGAGAAAATTATCTCCTGAAATCGTTGAGGAGAATACCGTAAATATGCGGTATATGGAGAGAATTTAAATAATTAACCGGGGGGAAGGTTTTGTATGGGGCTGGATTTGCGGGCAAAAAGAACGTTAGCGGGAGTAGCTGTTTTTGGCTCAATTGTTTTTTCTGCAGCATTTGCGGTGCAGCAATCCAGAAAATTAAAGAAGGATTTGCAGGAATACCGTAAGCCGGAAGTGCCGGAAGAAAAATCTGGGGCGATTTCCATTAAAGTTGATCCTTATTTTTGTTATGAGGGTGTGGAAACTGATGGCGGGAACACTTCGGTTATTGATCCCCTGACAAAAGAGCTCGCTTCTCTTAAGACGGCAGAGGGAAAATATTTATTTACCTGCGGAGATCTTGCTGCTTTTCGGGAAGCAGGAGGAACGGGTGAATATGCAGCAGAACTGGCATCACTGCCGGACGGATGCGGAAATGTGTTTTTTACTGCCGGCTATGATATTGTTGCTTTTAAAAAATCAAATGGGACAGTTGAGTATGCGAAGAAATTCTCTTCGACTGCTTGCGCCAGTGAGCTTTCTTTTCGGGGAAACCAGCTTCCGCAGCTCTATAGTTTGGGCTTGGATCTTAAGGAGGTAGTTGGATTTGTGGATACTCCCAAGCCAGACGCCTTAGTGGTATATCCCACTCACGACGGCATTTATAATGATGAAAACTATGGGGCATTCAGAACGATTTCATCAGTTAATCTTTTTAAGGAACTACAGAAAGCATATGATATTAAAGTCGTGATTGCCTCTACCGAGAACGAAGTATATGATGCGTTAGGCAGCCGCGCAGGATTCAAATTATTCATGCTCTGCGGGCATGGAACGAAAACGACGCTGTCCCTTGGAGAGAAAGATCTGCGCATTGCCGCGGCTGAAAAGGATGAAACCTACCGGATTGATCCTTCCGATAGTGAGTTAGAGCTGAAGCTACAAAATCTTGATCCTGCGGCAGTAATTTTTCTAAATTCCTGCTCAACCGCGGAAGGCGGCGAGAAAGAAGATAATCTGGCTAATACTGTGGCCAAGTGGGCAAAGGGAAGAAAAACTATTGCCGCTACTGAAGTATTGTGGACTCACAGAGTAACTACCAATATTCCGTATCCGCTGGAAGTTACTTTAATGGATAAAGAAGGAAAAAAGAATATAACTTATGTTATTTCGGTTTTTAATCACTTTCTTCAATAACTTTTTTATAGAGTTCCAGAAGTGAGAATAAACCATGCAATTAGAATTTTACCCCTACGATTTCGAGTACAAGGTTGAAGATGGAAAGACCTATTTCTACTTTTATGCCCGAACTAAGGATGGGCAGAAAGTAGCGGTAAAACATCACTATCAGCCGTATTTTTATGCTTCTGCAAGTCAGGTCGAGGCAGTGCCATTTGAAGAGAAGCTGAAGAACCTGGTACTCAACGCAGGACCGGAACCGGCAAAAGTAGCAGGATTAGAAAAAGTGGAAAAAGAATTGCTGGGAAAGAAAAAAGTGTTCTACAAAATTTACACCAACTACCCTAAAGCGGTCCCTCTTCTCGCCAAAGAAATCCAATCCTGGGGAGTGCAGTGTTATGAACGTGATATCTTATTCACCCACCGCTATCTTCGTGACCACCATATCATTCCTATGAATGTAGTGAAAGCAGAAGGCAGATTTGTCCAGAATCAATGGATGCGTGTTCCTGTTTTTCTTGCCGAAACCGTGTCGCAGGAAGCCATGGAAACGGTATCCGATTGGAGAATATTGGCTGTCGATATAGAAACCTATGCGGCAAAGAAAGAGATTGACTCCCGCAATAATCCTGTTCTGATGGTCTCGTTCTACGGCCTCGAACATGACGGCGCAGAATTCAGGAAAGTCATTACCTGGAAGCAATTTGCCCATACTTTAGATTATGTTGAAATAGTGCGGGATGAAGCGGCGCTCCTTTCCCGATTGAAAGAGATAATCATAGATTATAATCCTGAGATCATGACCGGCTATTATTCTGATGGATTTGATTTCCCCTACATCAAAGCCAGAGCCGAGAAGCATAACCTGCGTTTAGATATAGGAGCCGACTACTCAGAAATTATTTCTAACAGCAGCGGTTTCGGAGAGACGGAAAGTAAAATTAAAGGAATCCTTCACCTGGATGTGTTAAAATTCATCCGCAATATTTTTGGCAAAGATTTGGCAGTGGAAACCTATTCTTTAGACGCTGTTTCCCGGGAATTATTAAATCATCGAAAGCATGATGTTGATTTAGATACGCTTTCCTTGGTCTGGGATCATCAGCCGGAAAAGTTAGCCGAATTCTGCGCTTATAATCTCCATGACTCTTTTTTGGCATATAAATTGTGCGAGAAACTTCTTCCCGACATGATAGAATTTACCCGCATCATGGGCCTGCCGACTTCCGATGTCATCCGCATGCGTTTCAGCAAATTAGTGGAGAATTACATCCTGAAACGAGCTAGGGAATTTAATGTAATTGCTCCCAACAAACCCGAGCATGCCGAAATTTCTGAGCGCATGGATGAATCCATTCAGGGTGGTTTTGTGTACGAGCCAACGCCGGGATTGTATAATGAAATAGTAGTATTTGATTTCCGCTCTCTGTATCCGACCATCATTTCCGCGCACCATATCAGTCCGGAAGGATTTAAGTGTTCCTGCTGTGAAAGCAAGCCCCATGTTCCGGGAAAAGAAGAGTATTGGTTTTGCCGTCGGGAAAAAAAATTCCTGCCCGCCATATTAGAGCAGCTGATCATGCGGCGGGCAGAAATGAAAAAGCAAATTAAAGAAGCTAAGCAGAAAGGTGAAGATACCAAAATGCTGGAAGCGCGGTCTTATGCGCTGAAGATTCTGGCCAATTCCTTTTACGGTTACCTCGGTTTCTATGCCGCGCGCTGGTACAGCTTAGAGTCTGCCGCTTCTACCACTGCCTATGCCCGGGATTATATCCAGCAGGTCATAGCCAAAGCAAGAGAAAACGGGTTTCCGGTTATTTATGCCGACACCGACAGTTGTTTCTTGCTATTAGATGGAAAAAAAATAGATGAAGCTATGGACTTCATGGAAAAAATCAATGAAACTCTTCCCGGACAGATGGAATTGGAATTCGAGGGGCATTATCCGCGGGGAATTTTTGTGGCGCTGAAGGGAAGTGAAAAAGGTTTTCAGAAAGCACGGCTTTCTGGAACCCCCACCGGCCAGCGATCTGTTGTCGGAGCAAAAAAGAAATACGCATTGCTTAGGAAAGATGGGACGGTTAAGATTACCGGCTTTGAGACCGTGAGAAGAAATTGGTCACCCTTAGCGAAAGAAGTGCAGGAGAAGGTGTTAAAATTAGTGCTGCAGGAGAATGTTGCTGAAGCGCTTCGCTACGTCAAAGAAATCATAAAACAATTACGGACGGGAAGTATTGCTTTAGATAAACTGATTCTCAAAACCCAGATTACACGGGAGATATCAGGATATTCTTCCTTTGCCCCGCATGTGAAAATAGCGCAGGAGATGAAAGAACGCGGCGATTCTATTGCTCCCGGAACTATTATACAATATCTTATGGTGAAGGGCAAAGGATTGGTTCGGGACCGGGCCAGAATTCCGGCTGACGTTTCTCCCGGAGAATATGATCCGGAGTATTATGTTTCTCATCAGCTTATCCCTGCGGTGTCCAGCATTTTTGCGGTTTTGGGGCATTCAGAAGAAGAGGTGTTTAAAGAGAGTTCGCAGACTGGATTGGGGAAGTTTTTTTGAGTTGTCTAAGTCCATAGGATATGTCACCACCTCTTTTTTTTCTGTGGTTCTATTAC
>CAYJVI010000033.1:0-8435 GCA_964373595.1 uncultured Methanosarcinales archaeon
AATCATCTTTGCCGCTCGCTCGGTGCTTTTCCAGATTTTTCTTTTGCTTCAAAAATAGCTGATAATTCCGATTAAAAGCACCTGCCAACAGGTCTTACGAACGGCAGTTCCTCGCTAGCCTTTTGGCAATGACGATGATTATCACTCAGAAAGTGAACTGTGCCTTACCTCCGTTAAGTTTATATAAAAACATCCGTTACTATGGTTCTATGAGCAAAATAGTTATTGATGAAAAAACACGCCATGGAAAGCCCATCATTAAAGGCACAAGAATTACTGTAGACGAAGTTCTGGGAATGTTAGAAGCAGGAATGTCTTACGAAGAAATTGGAAAAGAGTACGGTTTAACCAAGGAAGATATTAGGGCAGTTATTAGTTACGCTGCTTCTTTGGTATGCGGAGAAGAAGTACATAAAGTTCCAGCTTAAAATGAAATTTTTTCTTGACGAAAATTTGCCTCTATCTCTCATTGATATATTCACAGAATTTGGTTTTGAAGTAGAACATGCCAAAACATCTGGATTGCGAGGGGCAACCGATAAAGAAATTGCAAAATATGCACTAAAACATAAAGCAATTTTAGTAACGAAGGATCTTGAATTTGGCAGTTTGCTTTTATACCCTCCTGGATCGCACTATGGATTAATAGTTATACGAGTGCCGTTTAATTTTAAAACAGACCAAATAAAGAGAGTAGTGAAGAATTTCATAAGCAGAACTGATGCTGATGATCTGATAAACACCATAACTATTGTAGAAGTCGGGAAGTATCGTAGTAGAAAACTTTAAGGTAGCTAATAATTCCTGCCTGCTGGCGGCGGGGAGATTAAGAGGCACAGTCCAAAAAACTAGTGATTTCCGTGTCCGTCGCTGCCAAGATTGACAAGATTGGCGAACGTTAGTGAGTTAATCTTGGCATGGCGCGACGAAGTTTTGGCGGCCGCAGCCTACTCCGCATACCATAACCCTTGTACTTTGTACAGGAACATGGTATGCTCCGTCTGGTCATGTCAGTATTGCTATCGCAATATCTGACAATACTGACACAGACGGCTGCGGCCGCCAAAACGAAGTAGGACACGGAAATCACTCAGAAAAAGAACTGTGCCGATTAAGAAATAGTTTTTTAAATAAACATCCTTTTTATCCTTCCAGATGCCCTCGTCGTCTAGCCTGGATGTTGTAAAACAAGGCAAATAGGACGCGAGCTTGCGGTCAGCGATGACAAAAAGCTTGAAGCCGGAGTTCAAACAAATGGTTACGCGCATTTGAAGCGCAAGAGCGGGTTAGGCATAAAGCCTAACGCACTGCGGAATCATTTTTGAAAGTCTCCGCGGGGGCGTTTTCACCCATATACTGAAAATCTTGCCGGCTCGCACATCACTACCATCAGCACCTCTGGATTTTCCTCTTTGCTCTTTTCTAATGTATTCAAATCAGTCTGGGAAGCAATACAGCTTTTATATGGGTGGCTGTGGAGAATGATCATGGTTTCTTCCGAACAAGGCTCAAAAAAAACATGGCTGAATCCTTGTTCATACATGAGCGGCTGATAGAGGGAAGTAATATAATAATCATCACCTTCCTTCTCGCCTGAAAGGCAGACGCTGAATTCCACTTTTTGTTCCGCAAAATAGATGGACTGTAGTTCCTTCCTCGTTTGCTCATCAAAGATGATAGAAAAGGTATCCAATAAAATAACATTCTCCTCCAATGGAGTTGATTCAATTTTCCCTTCAATGATAGAAGAAAGAGGATAACTAACAAAGATATACGAAACCATCAGAACTATCAAAGCAATTCCGGCAATGAAAATAATGAATCTCTTAAACTTTGATTCTTCAGGAAGCTCCTCAAGATCAGGTTTTTCTATCTCTGTTTTCATTCGTTTAAAGAACCACTAATCAGTTATTAACTTTGTCTTCCCGAACCATTTTTACAAAACTTTATATACCAGAAAAATTCACTTCTTTCTTATTTTTATCACGGGAGGTTTAATCTATGGGTTTAGAGGAAAAGCTCACTTTTCATAATGTTAATACGACTGATGATACCGCTCAGGAACTTCTTACTTCTGAAGCGAAACTATTTCTTGCTGAATTAATGCAAGAGTTTGCCGGTGAAAGGGATGGTTTACTGCGAAAACGCCGGGAGCGCCAGCAAGAGTATGATGATGCCAAAACTCCAGACTTTTTAGAAAGTACTAAGCGTATCCGTGATGATCACTCCTGGAAAGCAGCCGGCCATCCTCAGGATTTGCTGAAACGCTGGGTAGAAATCACCGGACCGGCTTCCAACCGGAAAATGGTGATCAATGCCCTCAATTCCGGCGCAGATTGCTACATGGCCGATTTTGAGGATTCTGATGTTCCTGCCTGGCAGAATCTGATGAACGGACAAAAGAACCTGGTCGATGCCGTTGCCAAAAAGATCTATTTTAAAGACGGAAACAAAGAATACCGGCTCCAAGATAAAACCGCAACGCTGTTAGTGCGGCCTCGCGGATGGCACCTTCCGGAAGGACATGTTTGCTTCAACGATAGAACTATTCCGGGCGCATTATTTGATTTTGGATTATATTCCTTCCACAATGCCCGGACATTATTGGAAAAAGGTTCCGGCCCTTACTTTTATCTTCCTAAAATGGAGAGCCACCACGAAGCCCGCGTGTGGAATGATGTTTTCACCTGGACGCAGGACCGGTTAAAGATTCCGCAGGGAAGCATCAGGGCAACGGTGCTTATCGAAACTCTCCCTGCCGCCTTTGAGATGGACGAAATCTTGTATGAACTCAAAAACCATATTTCCGGCCTTAACTGCGGACGCTGGGATTATATTTTTAGTTATATCAAAAAACTTAACCAGCATAAAGACAAGATTCTGCCCGATCGCGACCAAGTGAGCATGACTCAGCCCTTCCTGCAATCGTACGTTAACTTGCTTATCCAAACCTGCCACAAACGAGGAGCATATGCTATGGGCGGCATGGCGGCGCAGATTCCGCTGAAAGATTCTGCAGCAAATGAAATAGCTATGGGAAAAGTGAGAGCAGATAAAGAACGGGAAGTGACGGCCGGACATGACGGAACCTGGGTTGCGCATCCGGGATTAGTTCCGTTAGCGCGGGAAATTTTTGAAAAAGGTATGGGTGGAGCAGATAATCAGTTATATAAATTACGGGAAGAGGTTGCCGTGACTGCTGAAGATCTTCTGAAAGTCCCGCAGGGAACAAGAACCAGTGAAGGGCTGAGGAAGAATATTGACGTTGGAATCCGCTATCTCACCGCCTGGCTTTCAGGAAATGGGTGCGTTCCTTTGTACGGCCTGATGGAAGACGCAGCGACAGCAGAAATTTCGCGGGCGCAAGTCTGGCAATGGCTTCATCATGAAGTTACCCTGGAAGACGGCAGGAAGGTGAACGAATCACTGTGCAGAGAAATGGCAGATTCGGTGTACCATGCCATGAGAAAAGAGAAATCTCCTATTGATAAATGTACTGTCGGCAAAATACTCTTTGGTAAAATTGTAGAAAACAAAAAATTTGAAGATTTCTTAACTGCGTCTGCATATGAATCAATAGTACATGGGGGGAAATAGATGAACTACATGAAAACACCTGAAAATCGATGGCAAGGGATTGAAAGGCCATATACGCCGGAAGAGGTGCAACGATTACGCGGATCTCTTCATGTCGAACACAGCCTGGCTCGGCATGGCGCAAATAAATTATGGCATCTGCTTCATGAAAAACCATATGTCCATTCCCTGGGCGCACTGACTGGAAATCAAGCCATGCAGATGGTACGGGCTGGCTTGAAAGCAATTTATGTCAGCGGCTGGCAAGTCGCTGCAGATGCCAATCTTGCCGGACAGATGTATCCTGACCAAAGCCTGTATCCGGCGAACAGCGTTCCCTCGCTGGTAAAACGCATTAATCAATGCTTGCAGCGCGCAGATCAAATTGAGCATGCCGAGGGAGGAGCAAAACGAGATTGGTACGCTCCCTTAGTGGCAGACGCAGAAGCAGGTTTCGGCGGCCCCTTGAATGCTTTCGAATTGATGAAAGCAATGATTGAAGCTGGCGCAGCAGCGGTGCATTATGAAGACCAATTATCATCTGAAAAAAAATGCGGGCATCTGGGCGGAAAAGTATTGCTTCCTGCCAGCCGCTTTATTAGAACTTTAGTAGCAGCGCGCCTTGCTGCCGATGTACTCGATGTTCCGACTATTTTAATTGCCAGAACTGATGCAGAAAGCGCCAAATTGATCGCTTCTGATATTGATAAGGTGCATGATACTTATGATGCCTGCTTCATTACCGATGAAAGAACTTCAGAAGGGTTTTATCGATTACGCGGGAATAAGTTGGAAAGATGCATTGCTCGGGGATTAGCCTATGCGCCATACGCTGACATGTTATGGATGGAAACTTCTACTCCGGATTTGGAAGAAGCAAAAAAATTTGCGGAAGGCATTCACGAGAAATATCCCGGAAAATTATTGGCATACAATTGTTCCCCCTCGTTTAACTGGAAGAAGCATCTTGGGGATGAGACCATCACAAAATTTCAAGGTGAATTAGGCTCTATGGGTTATAAGTTTCAGTTCGTGACTTTAGCGGGATTTCATTCCCTGAATCATGGCATGTATGAATTGGCGCGCGACTATAAAGAAAGAGGAATGGCTGCCTATGCTGAACTGCAGCAAGCAGAATTTGCCAGCGAAGAATTAAAAGGATATACGGCAGTAAAACACCAGCGGGAAGTCGGCACTGGATACTTTGATGAAGTTTCCAAAGTTATTTCTGGCGGGGAAGCATCGACCACGGCGATGAAAGATTCGACGGAGAGAGAACAATTCGGGAAGTGCTAAAGTTATTTACTCTATTGATGCGCATCTATACTAACTTTACCAATCTTCCCGCGCCATCTCCGGAATACACTTTTCCATTTGCTCCCGGACAGGCAAACCCATTAATGAATGCTCTTCGCGGCCGATCAGAATTATTGGGCATACTTCCATGAATGGTATACGGGCCAAAAGCAGCAACATCTCCCGGCTTCATTAACAGCGGAACTGCATCTTCAGGGTTAAATTTATCTGAAACAGTAGGTGTATTCTCGTCATACGGCAGCCCTACATGCCCCTTCTGGCAGCTTTTCGGAATAAATAACAAAGGGCCGTTCTCTAATGTCGATTCGTCGATTGCCGTTACTATCTGCGCATAACTTCCCCTGCCATTCACATCACTCCACTGATTGGTTCCATATCCGCGATGATAGCTGTCCTGATGGAAAGGATAAAACACTTCATCTTTCGGCAGCTTGAAATGCACCTGATTGATTAAATGTTCTGCATACGAGCTTTCTAGTATCTGCGCAGCTATTGACGTTAAACGAGTATCGCGGCCGTATCGTAACAATACTGGTTCCGCTGCCCCTGCCCAGACCACGCGTTTGATTCTTCCGCTCTCGACCACAAACTGGCTTCCCTTGTGCATCACTTTTCCTTCCAAACCTGCAGCCATTTCCTGCAGACGATCAATAGCTTTGCTCATTTCAGCAATTTCATCGGAAGAAAAGACAGAACCAAGAGTGACATACCCAGTTTCAAAAAAATCATTTATTTGCGAAGGGGAAAGCGTAACTGAATAAATCATTTTTGGTAAAGAAAGCACTTAGTATATAAAATCATTTCTGAAATATACAAAAAGACTCAAAATTAAGTTAAGAATTTTGTGCCTTTTTAATATACAAAGGGCTTAAATTTTCTTCAAAAATTTATGTCCTTTGGTATACTATATCTACACCATTAAAGTGATCAAATCTTTTCAGAGTGTCATACTGAGTTTCAAAATTTTCCAAGGATAAATGTTTATACTGTTTCTGTTGCGCTGCTTCCAGTACGGAATGTAATTCGTCTTCAGAGATACAATATCCTTGTCGCGCGCCGACCTGATCAGTACGATACACTATCGGCTGGTCTAACTGCAGCAGCAAATCACAAACACTCTTGAAATCATCGTCACCGGGATGGAGAGCTCTCCGGTGTATCCGTATTCCCAACGAATTCAACTCCAAAGCAATAGGCTGGTCATGTAAACCGTACCGCACTTCTGCTCTGGTCTGCTTCTCCAGATCTGCCAGCAATACCACTGAAGAATATGCTCCGCCATTGGCGGGATGCAGATTAAGATCAACCAGCTTTTTTCTACGGTTAAAAGGGGCAATGATTCTTCTCATAACTGCTTCTTACTGCCCCTATTATTTAAATTTTACTTTAATTTGGTTGCGGCAAAGTATCGGGCGGTAAATGAAGACTGGTAAAAAAGGGAGATATAATTTTATCGTTTACTTTCTCTTGCAAAACAATATTCACTCCAAAGAACGTCTATTATTTTTAGTGCTTCCTCTTCCGCCTTTACGGCAATACTTTTAACATTTTGAATGTGTGTCGAAGCTAAATATTTTGGAAGATACTCTTTTGTAGTTAATAAATATGTGAAAAATGGTTTATCTGTTGCCAAAACCATAGAAAATAGTACCATCTGGTCATATTTATTATCCAATACTTTGGTTATTTCGTTCGGAATCGGTTGTCCTTTAAATGAAGCTCTTAGATTTGATTCTTTAATCAATCTTTCTTGAATTATTTTTTGAGCATCCTGTTCAACTATGACATTATGCTCTTTTTTACAATCAATCGAAGATGCTTTTATATGGGTTAGTTTTAGAAATGCCATTTTATCTTTTTTTATCAACCATTTTACAAAGTGCTCATCCGCGAGTATTCGATACCGAAACTTTACTGCTGGCATTTAAAAATTATTTAGCAAGAAGTCTTCATCGTATTTATCAACTGATTTGATAATTATTGGCGTAGAGCCTATTTCCTTAACCACCTGCAAAAGTTCCCCCTTATCTGCATTCATAATCTTATTTTTATTCTCTTCGTCTATGAGGACATCATTATTTAAAACAATGAATTCCTGAAAGTCCTCAGCATATTCAATTTCTACTAAAACTGTTTTCTCGTTCTTTATTTCTTCAGTTTTATCAGCCATATTTATCCCACCTCTTTTTAGAGGTTAAACTATAACAAAAATCACCTCTGGGCATTATAGTACCTAAAAATTTAAAAAACTTTCGATTATTTTTTCAATTCCCCTTATATAAGCCCAATAACTGCCAGATTGTTGTTTTTGCTCCTGAATCTATCTTATATTTCAAGACTTCGTTCCAGAGTTTATCGTCGCAATCTAAGAACCACAAGATTAATCACTCTTGGATTACAAATATAACAAAGTTTATAAATGAACTCCTTTATACCTTGATTTATGGGAGCAAACGAAGTGTCATTGTTAGAGGGTTTAGTAAAAGAATTTCGAGATGCTGAAGCAGAGTTAGAACAGCGTCTGGCATTTAAAGATAGATATGAACGTCTTGGTTTGATTGGCAGCGGCGGACAAGGACAGGTGTATAAAGTTCGGGATAAAGAAACGGGAGAAGTCTTAGCCGCGAAGCGTATTTCGTTAGATAATTGGGATGACGTTGCGGTCTTACAAAACGAAGCGCGATCTTTACAAAATGTAAATCATCCCGGCATTCCCCGATATCATAAAGTTTATGTTCAGGAAGATTCCGACTGGGGAAATCCGGAATATATTTTGATAACAGAGTACATCGAAGGAGAGTCTCTATCTGAAAAGCTGAAAAAAGGCAGGCGATTTGATGAAGAAGAACTGCGTTATGTTAAAGCGCAGGTTCTTGATGCTCTCTCAGCAGCGCATAAGAGAGGTATTGTCCACCGGGACATAAAACCTGCAAATATTATGCTTGATGAACAGGGCAATGTGAGAGTAACTGATTTTGGCATTGCCAAATTTCTCGGCGAGAAAACAAGAACGAGAACTTTAGGCGCAGGAAGTGCTTTCTACATGGCTCCTGAGCAGGTTAAGGGAGAAGAGATCACATTAGCTACAGATTATTATGGTTTGGGCATCACCCTTATCGCTCTTGCTTCCGGGAGGGAAGCTGACTATGAGATGGAGATGGATCCCAGGAAACAATTAGGAAAATTAAATTTAAGCAAATCGTTCCGGGAAAGTTTAGAGTTAATGATAAGTGAGAATCCTCAGAAAAGAAAACAAGGATTGGTTGAGGAAGTTGAAGAGATTAAGACCGTTGAGAGTTATTTAGGCCATAAGATTGAGACACCACCAAAAGCAATAGTTCCGGCAGCTAAGCCTCCAATCACTATTAAGCTGCCTGAGAATTATACTGTTTTTGAACAGGATCATTTCATTTGGCCGATAAATATTGCCAGGCACGTTGGAAGAGATCAAGGGGCAGGCTTCACAGCAGCAAATCTTGCTCATACAGTTGGAAGAGATCAAGGGGCAGGCTTCACAGCAGCAAATCTTGCTCATACAGTTG
>CAYJVI010000033.1:8535-11255 GCA_964373595.1 uncultured Methanosarcinales archaeon
GAAGAGATCAAGGGGCAGGCTTCACAGCAGCTAACCGTGCTCACACAGTTGGAAGAGATCAATGGGCAGTTATCACAGCAGCAAATCTTGCGCATACAGTTGGAAGAGATCAATATGCAGGCTTTACAGCAGCAAATCTTGCGCATACAGTTGGAAGAGACCAATTCTCCATTATACCAACTCTCAACATCGCCGGTACAATTGAAGGAAGCCAATGGGGTTTAGTAAACATTGTCTACCTTGAAACGCGGGGAAATCAATACGGAATTATCAATTATGCCAGAGAACTTTCTGAGAATTCCAGACAATACGGATTGATAAACATGAGAGCAAAACATTCCGCAAAGACCAAGAAAAGAAAAACCAGCGGACCTGAACGCTGGTGGAATCCGGAAATATCAATTGGATACGGAAGAAAAAAACCGTTATCATTAGAGGAAAAAATCAACAAAGCCAGTAAAGCCCTCATTCGCCCAATCCCATAGCGGCTTTACAAGTCTTGGTGTAAAGGTCGCGGAAAATATTGTCCGGATCAGTTTTACGCTTAACTTGATCATAATTCTCCTTATTCCAGATTTTCCAGAAATCCGATTCTGAATAATAATTAGTCGAAATCAACGTTTTAAGTCCTCCTATATCCATCAGGCTATCTTCTAGAATCTTATAATAATCCTTATCTCCTTTTTTCTTCATTCCATAAATAGCCAAATCGAGAAAAAGATCGTCTTTGGTCTTGCGCCAGAAATCTTCTGACACCCATTCATAATTTCTGACGCACTTGTACGGAACACACCACAACGGGAAGAAATTCACTTCTTTGGTGTACCATTCCATAAAATGACTCACTTTTGAAAAAGGTATGAAGACATCGAGAGTGACAGGGATCTTGTCCGGTGGAATTATTTTGTGAAACTTTTCCGCAATTCTCAGCACTCTGCTGGAATTTACTACTTTTCCAAAAAGCAGCCTCCCTAAGAAGGACTTGGGATTTACATTGGTCACGCCCTTATCATACCTAAAAAAGTAATCCGGTGTTTTTAAGTAATCCTCTTTTCTTTTTTTGGTGCTCTTATAATAAACCCTCATCCAATCGTAACTATGTGTATATGGCGCCTGATCAACAAAATGAGCCACACTTAGTATGTACTCCGTCGGCGAGTGAATGATTCCGTCCATGAAATCAACACCCTTTTCCTGGAAGTGCTTCCAGATGGCGGCTTTGTAATCTTCAAGAGTAGAGTATTTCTCATAGGTAACTTTCACAAATGGTTTGGCGGGTATCAGTCTGAATTTCAATTTAGAAATGATACCCAGAGTTCCGAAAGTGCCATGCACCATCTGGAACACAAGTTTATTCTCATTCTCAGGAGTGCAAATGAGCACTTCACCTTTTGCCGTGATCACTTCGTATTCAAGACAGGTGTCATGGAATCCGCCGTGTTTATACGACATTGATTCTATGGAACATCCGGCCACTGCCCCGCCGATGGTGATGGTCTTTAATTCCGGCACAATGATAGGAACAAGATTACATTTAAGCGTCGCAGTTACCAAATCAACAAAGGTAACTCCCGGTTCTGCGATACAGATTCTCTTCTCTTGATCAATATGAAGAATCTTGTCCAAGTCGCTGATGTCGATCTTTTCGTCCGAATGCCTTTTATCCTGCGGCTTGGGCACTTGGTGAGAAACAGCTTTCTTTTTCAGCGAAACTGGAGCGGTGCTTTTGCGAGCTTTCAGCTGTTGTATAATTCTCTGCACTTTTTGCTCATGAGTTGGCATACTTCACACCCTTGTCAAGCCATAATGAGTGGATATTATAAAGATTTATTTTCTCGACACTGTTATATATTAACACAACCAGTATCAAACATTCCCAAAATGTCTATAGAATACCCGCACTTGGTTAAATATGACCGGGAATGTTACTTCTTCCGGCGGGGTGCTGTGGAAGCTGACATAAAGACACAAATCATCGATAGACTCATGTTCCCTAAGTTTAAGCTGGTGCTTTTCGATGTCCCGCATAACCCGCAGGTTAGATACTAAACAACGAAATGCATAAAAGCTGTAGGGTTCACACTGTAGATAGGCCTCTTCATATTCTTCCTTGACTTCTTGTACATATTCTTCACGTAAGACCATTTTTCTTCACAGTATTCCCGTAAAGCGCTTTATTTAAGAAACTATCGAAGAATTCAGCTGAAAACCATTTTCAGAGATTATAGGTCTTCAGATTAGGAACATCAATGTTGCAGTAAGGGCAGACTTTAGGCATCTTCCGAAATGGATCATACTTAAACTTGTAGGCGCATTTAAAGCAAGCCAGCTTCACCAGGTTAGTTCCGGGAATCTTTTCAATCTTTGCTTTTGGCTCACTCTGCTGCTTGATCCTGATCATTCTTTCCAGATACTCATCTTCCTTATCCCATCCCGCTGGTTTTTTTGGCTGCGCTGGCTCAGTTACAGAAGTAGCTGCCTTTTTCTTTTCCTCCTGCTCATTCCTGCCGCTGGCGCAATTCGGACATACTACCTGCTTGTATTTATAATGGAGCTTGAACTGGTTGGAAGGCGCAAAACCCTTGCAGACCCGGCATTGAATGCGTAAATGGTCGTCCATAGGCGCGTAAAATATGAAGTGATATTTATACTTTTGGGGTGTCAAGGCGTTGCGTGGAAACTAGCTGGTATTAGCCAGCCGCTCGAAGTATGAGAGCCTT
>CAYJVI010000034.1:0-11009 GCA_964373595.1 uncultured Methanosarcinales archaeon
TTCTTCCTTTTCTGCTTTTGCTCCGGCATGGCCGAACTGCACTTCCCAGGGGAATATTTCTGCGCAAGTGCCAGGAATCCACATCACTAAAGGTTTGGTCAGGTTTCCTTCCCGTTTAGTCTTGATTATCTCATATTCCTGCTTCCCGCCTAATTCTCCTAATGCGATCATAAGCTTAATATCAGGATCGGCTTGGTAGCGCAGCAGATGATCAAGTAGGGTAGAGCCAGGATAGGCATCTCCTCCGACCGCAATTCCTTCTTTTACTCCGTCAGTGGTTCTGGCGATGATATTGAACAATTCATTCATCATGCCGCCGGATTTTGAGACCAAACCTACACTGCCGGGACGATAGAGCTTGGCGCGGATAATATTTTCTGTTTTGCCTCCGGCATAGCCGGCGATGCGGAAGGAACCGGCAGCAATTCCGCCGACAGTAGAAGGCCCTATGATAACTTTTTTTCTTTCTGTAGCTATAGCAATAAGTTCTTTCGTTTGCCGTTCTGGAATTCCTTCGGCGACGACAACCAAGCATTTAATTGAATCTGAATTCAAAGCTTCTTTAGAAGAGGCGTATGCTGATCTAAAGGAAGTAAAATTAATCAATACTTCTGCTTCTTTATTTTTTTGAATTGCTTCATGTAAAGTGCCATAAATAGGAATCAACATTTCTTTCTGTCCGAAAAATGCTTTATGTATCCCTTTTCTTCCAGGATGCACGACGGCGGAAACGCTTGGTTTTCTATTGCAGAGAAAATCAAAATCCAGCATCTGCTGTATCGGCAATGGCTTTAGATTGTAGAAGATAGCGTACGTATTTTTAGTGAATTTGAAATTGTTCATGATAAAGCCTCGATAGCTTTTTGTACTATTTTTGTCATAGGAATTTCTGGCCCATGAATAAGCATAGGTATTTCTAACTCTTTTCCTGTTTGTTCCATAAGTTTCAACCCTTTCTCATAATTTGGCCCGCCTCTTCTCACAAAAATAGATATTTTTCCTTCTTGCAATTTTGTCTTGTATTCTTTTAATGCTTTAACTATACCAATAAATGTTTTTTCCACATCCGTAAAATTAGCACTTGCTCCGCCGATGATGAGAATTTTGCCTTGCGGATGAGGTTCTCTGACCATCAAATCAAGAATAGTTTTGGCATATTGGTATGTTTCTTCGGTAGTCGGATTTCCGCTGTATTCCCCGTAATTAGCGATCTCTTCTTGTTTTCCCAGATCAGCGATGGTGTCGAGATAGATCACGCTAGCTCCACCGCCAGAAAGAATGTTCCAGATCCTTCCTTGAGGGTTGAGAACAGTTAGTTTTAGTGAGGCGCCACTTTCTTTATCGAGATTTTGAATGAATTCTTCTTCACGGTGTAATTTCCTGCCGAATGGTTTGGGGAAAGGAAGAGCAGAAGCACAGTTGTCCGCCTGAGCAACGGTATCGAGAAGTATGATGTTTTCATTGTTATCAAAAGTAAAGGGGTTAAATTCGAGATAGCAGAAATGGGACTTACGATAAATTTGAAAAGTTTTGTTTACGAATGAGATTATTTTTTCTGGAATATCTGGCAGAGAAAGATTTGGTTCTTCTAATGTCGGCACTTCTGCCTTGATAACTTTTTCCCAGTTTTCTTCTACATTGATGCCACCTTCTTCAGAGAAGTAAATAGTATCATGGTCTCGTTCTGAAGTGATGCACAGATAATATTCTTTTTCATGCGGAATAAATGGTTCTATCAGAAAGTGAGTAAGCTTGTCCGTAACTTTTCCGATAGTAATCTCTTGGTTGAGGTGCTTCTTGAGATATTCTTTGACTTCCTGGAAATCGGCGTTTAGTAAGACTAATCCTAATTTTCCCCTTTTCCCAAATAATTGGTCCGGTTTAATCACTAATTTGTCTTGCAGAAGCCAGGGATGTTCTTTAGCGAGTTGTTCCAGATTAGTATTTTCTTCTACCAGCACCCCATTATAGGGCAAAGAAAGGTTTTCAGCGATTAATTTTTTAGCGTCAAATTCCCGAATTTTTACTCTGGCCATTATCTCTGTTCCAACTCCTTCAATTTCTCTACTATTTCCTCTTTTGAGGGAAGATATTTAGACAGGCTCTTAGGCAATTGCGCAGTTATTTTGTAAGTAGAAACATCTATTGGTTTTTTGGACTCTTTTAAAGCATATTCAACCACAGTTCTATTTTTGCTTTTGCAGATTATAATCCCGATGGACGGATTTTCATCTTCCATCTTAACTTTGTCATCAAGCAGAGAGAGGTAAAACTGCATTTTTCCTGCAAACTCTGGCGCGAATTCACCAATCTTTAATTCTATGGCTACCAAACATTTAAGTTTGCGGTGATATAAAAGCAAGTCGATAAAGTACTCATTATCGTCAACTTCTAACCGATACTGATTGCCCATATAACAGAAATATCCACCCATTTCTGCCAGAAATCGGCGTACTTTTTCCATAAGCGAGATTTCTAGCTCTTTTTCAGAGTGTTCTTCGCCTAATTCAAGGAAATCAAAGGTGTACTCGTCCTTTATCGCCAGCTTCGCCTGATCTTTGTATTGTATAGGAAGCGCTTGGTCAAAATTAGTCTGATTGAGCAGATATTTTTCATAGGATTTATTTTCTATCTGATGAATAAGTACATCTTTAGTCCAGCCATACTTCTTAGTCATCTTAAGATAAAATTCTCGCTCTAAATCGTCCTTACACTTACTCATAATGGCTACATTCTTAGCCCAGCTGATTTCTCCAACCATTGGTTGGAGTTTTATGTTATCTTTATAATGGGTGTAGAACTGCCTCATATACCATAAATTCTGTACAGAAAATCCTTTAATGCCGGGATACTCTTTCTGCAGGTCATTAGCCAGATTCTCGACAATAGCTTTTCCCCAGCCAGATTTTTCCTGCTGTTCAACGATTTTTTTCCCGAGATCCCAATACAAGTTTATCAATTCTTTGTTTACTGATTTTAAAGCAGAGTATTGGGCTTCCTTAATCCTGCTTTTAATGTCCACTACAAAATCAATGTAGATTCTGTCTTTAGAGAGACCGCCGAGAGTATTTTTTAGGGTGATTTTAGTTCTGGCCATTATTGGATTTTATCAGTGATTTCTTTTAAATAGGTTATGGAATCCTAAGACTGGATTCCGAATCCTCGGCAAAGCCTGCGGTTATGGAAGAAAGATTTTGTAGAGTGTTTTGTTTCAGAAGATTTATTTTTTATCATTAATCAAATCTAGAAAACTTTAAAAGCCAACATTCTTCTCACTCTATCATGGCCTGCTGCGATATGTGCGGAAAGGAAACAAGCTTAGTTACGGCAGAAGTTGAAAATGTGGAGATGAAGGTCTGCCAGAATTGTTCCCGCTTTGGAGTTGTCAGGCAGAAAGCAGATGTACCTCATTTCCAGCAGCAAAAGATGCACAAAGACCCGGCGTTGAAGGTGACTGCAAATTATGCTTCCATTGTGCGCCAAATCCGGGAAAAGCGAGGCTTGAGCCAGGAAGATTTTGCCAAATTTCTGCAGGAGCGGGAAAGTATTGTTGCTAAATGGGAACAAGGCAAGATGCAGCCTTCGGTGGAAGTTGCACGTAGATTAGAGAAAGTATTAGGTGTTTCTTTGGTGGTGGAAGATATAGAACAATCCTTTGAAAAAGAAAAGTCTGCTCGTTCTGAGGGGTTTACCTTGGGAGATTTTATGAAGGTTAGGAAGAAAACAATCTAACACTTTCTTTGTAATTACGGGTGGGTATAAATTAGTTTTTAAAATTTCTTACCGCGCTTTGCCGTTTCTTTGATGGAAATTTTTTTTGGTTATGTTTATCTTAGAAGAAAATTTTGGCCACGAAAAAATACGTTGCTCCCCCAACCAAAATTCCCCCAGCAACATCTATCCAATCGTGTTTTTGAAGGTAAACCCTAGAGTAAGAAACCAATGCAGCAGTGGCGGTGAATAGCGCAGTAGAATATTGATTCGAAAAGTAAACACTAAAAAGAATAGCTAGAAAAACAATTCTGGCGGCATGCAAACTGGGAAAAGAAGAAGCATCAAGTCTCTCCCAGAAATTAGCATGTTCTTCCTTTTTAGGCCTGTTTTTGAAATACACTATTCGTATCAGAACCACTGCTGCCAGAGTAACAAAGAATCCAAACAATAATGGCGCCAGTAACGGAGAAGCGCTAAACAAAAGCAAAATAACGCCATAGAAGGCAAAGCTTCCTAATGCGGTTACATCCCGGAAGGATTCATGCAGTTGTTTCTGGAGAGTTTGTTTCATGATGTTTGTAATGCTTTTTTTGTATTGTTTTATTTATGCACGCCAATTACGGCGGCAAGACGCCACTTCGTGGCTTGCGTGACAGCCCGTAGGGCGCGTCCCCAGTCACGCCTTGCGCCAAAATGGCGTGCGGCAAACCGGGGGAAGTCCCTTCCGGGGTGGTTTGTAGGTTGCGTAGCAACCGTCGCACCGCCTTCATTGGCGCACCGTAAATTTAATAACCAACATCCCCTCTACCAGAATATATTTATATACCTTTTTGCTTTAACTTCTTTTATGGTTTCAGAAAGAGCTTTATTTATCATCAATGTTTCTTTAGGGCTGCTCTCGGCATTACTGCTTTTACTCTTATTAGGTGTGAAAGTCCCCACTTTAGGACAAGCTCAATATCTTTTAGACCAGGAAGATCCCCTCTGCATGATTAATTGGAAAGATGAATTCACTTCCTGGGATGATCTGGACCGATGCTGTTTAGAAGCGCGAAAGCAGCTTGACTGCCACCGGGAGCAAAAGGATAATCTGGATTGGGTATGCCAGACCGGTTCAAGTGTAAAGTACTGGTTGAACCACAAGGCCTATAATTACTGCCGGCAGCAGCCGTATTGGTAGTTGAAGAAAAAATAGTATGAAGACAAAAAAAAAGATAGGGGTTCAGAAAATAATATTTTTAGCACTAGTAGTTCTGGTATTATTTTTATCAGGCTTAAACGTGGTGAAAGCGAAGGGATTATTCATTCCAGTTCAGCCATTATTATCCTTTAAAGACCAGGCTATCGATCTTGATTCTCTTACTCTTGAGCAAAAAATAGCCCAGATGGTGGTCGCAGTAGGAACAAAGGAAAATTACTGGCCCTGGAGGAACATGCAGTTGGGAGGAATACATCTGTTTGCCAGACAAACTGAGCATATCTTCAACAACACCATCATTGATTTCCAGTTTGAAATGCCCGTCCCTTTCTTTGTGACTGCAGATTTGGAGGGATGCGTAAGCCCTTTTGGATTTATTCGTGAATTTACTGCTGCGTCTGAAGTGGATTCTATTGATGAAGCATTTGAAAAAGGCGTCGATGAAGGAGCATTTTTGCATCGGTTAGGCTTTAATCTCAATTTTGCGCCGGTAGTTGATTTGAAGGACGATATATGGAAATGCCGCGCCTTTCCGGGAGATGAAGCAAAAATCGCCGAATTGGCCCAGGCATATTTAACCGGACTGCAGACGGAAGGAGTGATGGGAACAGCCAAGCATTACCCCGGAAAGACCCTCATGGTCAAAGATCCGCATAAATACATTGTTGCCGCGGAGATAGGCAGGAAGGATGTGTATCCCTATCAATATTTGGCTGATAAGGGAGAGGTGAAGGCCATCATGGTCAGCCATGTCATTACCTCCGGGCAGGTTGATTCTGAAGGAGTTCCTTCAGTCGTTTCCAGGAAAGTTATCGATGAACTGCGCAAAGATTTTGACGGCTTGATTGTTTCTGATGAAATTCACATGCTGGGGCTGAAGAAATTTTATAATTCTGTTGATGAGATGTATGTGGCTGTCTTTAAAGCTGGAAATGATGTCATCCTTAACTTTGACCGGGATCCAAATGAGATCTACCGCATGATCCAGGTGGTGAAAAAAGCAGTGGAGAGAGGAGACATTCCGCCAGCGCAGATAGATGCCTCGGTTACCCGGATATTAGAAGCGAAAGGGTTTATGGTTTTGCGCTAAACGATTGGGAAGAAGCGTAATATGATGCGCAATCCTTGGGCATATCGGTCTCCATTTTCTTAAATTCCCTGCAGATATCCTTCATCAGCTGGTCGGAATTCCGTAATCCCTGGAAGGTTTTTTCTTCGATTACCACCGCTGGGAACTGAGTGATGTTATAATAGGTAAGCAGAGTGCCTATCATGGGTTCCTGAGTGAAACCAGAATCAAGGGAGAACACCAGAAGTTTGCTGCCAAATCTTTTTTTCATGTAGTTAAGGATATTTCCCTGGGTATCGTCTTTGTTTTCGTTATAAAAATAAAGTATCTTAACATTATCCTGTGGGCATTTTTGGTCGATTTTCCTTGCCAGCAAATAAAATTGGATTTCCGTAAGAAAGTAGTCCTGCAGCTGTAAGTTGAATTCTTCTTGGCTGAAAACTGATTTCTTTTCGTATTCAATGATTATCCCTACTTTTTTACCCAGCTCGTTGATATTGTTTTCCAGTATGGTGTGCAGGGTTTTACAGTCAGTTATCCCTGAACCGATATAATCATGCTGTAGCTGCAGACTGCGGAGATTTACTTTCTCTCTAAGGGTGATCTGTTCCGCCGAACTCAATCGGACATTTTCCAATACTATTCCGACCACAATTCCGCCGGAGAATACCAGTAAGGTAAGGAAAAAAGCCAGTAGGTATTTTTTAACGCTGGTTTTCCGTTCAACGCTCATAGAAATGTTCGGAGAACCGCTACTTTATATAATTAATGGTTCTTTCTCTGGCAGTTCTTACGCCCAGCTATTTCTCTTTCTGCTGATAAGCATAAAGGCAATGTAAAACCAGACTGCGGTAATAAAAAATCCATAGATAAAAAGATAGGTTACCAGAGAAACAAAGGTCTTTCCATGATTGGTAATCTTTTCTTTGATGATCTTGTAGGAATAAATCATGATGAAAAAGCTAATACCCATAAGCGTTGCGGCTATAAAAAGCCTGGAAAAGGGAAGAGACAATAAGTTAAACTCGAAGCTAAAATTTTTTATCAGAGTAATAACATCAAAATTAATGTTTTTTAAATAGATCAATCCACGGAATGCTTCCCTGGCCAGAGCCTGCAGCAAGGTTCCGGTCAGAATCAGGGCAATGATTCCGGATATGATTATGGTGGGCATGCGCATGATGCCAAAATCTCCGTATTTCTTGTTAAAGATGAGATTTTTGTATCTGATACTGTTGTCGACTGAGCCTTTATACCACCTGATGCGCTGCCGGAATAATTTTTTCCAGGTGGTGGGCGCAACAGTCTCTACCATGGCATCGAAGGTTTGCACAATCTTGTAGTGATGTTTCTGAAGCCGGATGGCTAACTCCAGGTCCTCAGTGATGGTAGTTTCATCGTAACCGCCCAGTCCAGTGATGATCTTAGTCTTATAGACGCTGAAAGGCCCCGGAGTTACATGGATGCAATCGATTTTGGAATTAAGAAATTTGTAAAACATGTTAATGACGTATTCGTACCATTGGACTTTTTGCAGGATGTTTTGAGGATTCCGCACTTTGAGCAGAGGACATACCGCAGCTACGTCTTTATTCTCTTCAAATAGGGGAAGCATGGCCTGGAGCGCATTGGCAGCGACAAATGAATCAGCGTCAAGACAGGCAAAAAATTCTCCTTTAGCTATAGCCAGGCCTTTATTCATGGCATTGGCCTTGCCTTTATTTTCCTGATTTAAGAGAATAATATTCCGGGAAGGATGTTCCTGAATGAATTGTTCTACAATTTCTTTAGTTTGGTCAGTAGAGCCGTCATTAACGACAATGATCTCCATTTTTTCGGCAGGGTATTCTAAATTTACCAGCGATTGCAATGTCCCCTGAATAGATTTTTCTTCATTGTATGCCGGAACAATAGCGGTAAAGAAGGGAGAACGGAAGATTTTTTTTGTTTTCTTTTTTTCTTCCGGAGCGAACAAGACCAGCAGCCAAAAAATAGAAAGGAATAACAGCAGAAAATAGGTGCTGAACAATACTGTATCCAGGAAAGTGATAATCATTCTTCTGCCTCGCTAAACGACCATATGCCGGCATTTCCGGAAGAACGCAGCAATTTAAACCTTTCGTTCTGCAGGAGGAATATAAAGCCACGGTCTTCAGGAAGTTTTTCTTCCATCTCTTTTGTAACATAGATGATGGAAACGTTGTTTGCTTCTAAGAGCTGGAAAAGGTCCTGCACATACAGAGAAGAGAATATTTGCTGCGAGAGGTTTAGCTGCTGGCGATAATTGTCCCGATGCAGAGATAATACCGGCTGGCGCCGGGCAAAGTATTGGATATAGTAGCTGTTTTCGGGCGCGGAAAGGACTCTTTCATCTTTCTGCGTATTCCTTTCCATCCAGGTGAGGAATTCGTGATCAAGGCTGGAGGGGGGAAATCCGGAAACATGATCGAGATACGCTACCGTCGAAAATGCGGTTCCCAGTATCAGGATAAAAAGCGTGGCTTTCTTGAGAAAAGGCACGGTCCAGCGCTGTTCTGCCAGTGAGGTAAACCCAGCTGCTGCGTAGCAGATGATAAATATGGATAGGAAAAAAATAGTGTGGGTGTTCAGCAGATAGGCAGCTATGAAGAGCGCCAGCAGCGGGAGGGAAAGGAGGAAAATCTTTTTCTTCCAGAGCACTATTATTCCAATAATGGCCAGAAGAAAAATAAAGAATCCCACTCCGCTCAGCCCGCCTAAATCGGAAACCAGATCAGAGGTGATTTTTTGGATGTGGAAGGGGCCCAAAATAAGGGGAAGGTTGAAGAAGAGTTTGTCTGCGGCCAATAAAGCAGCCATCACTCCCGTCGTAAAAAGGGAAAAAGGCTCTTTCATTTTTCCGGTTAATACAAAGTAGGATACCAGCACCATAAGAAGAACAGCGCTGCTGAAGAGGTCGAAGAATGCTGCCAGGGAAAAAGGAAGCAAGGACCAGAAACGCTTGTTGTTTTCCTTCAATAGGAGAGCAAAGCCCAGAAGGAGCAGCAAAACAAAAAGGGCATTGGAAGAGAGCGTGATAGAGTTGAAAATAAATGCCGGGGAAAGGATAAGAAAGAATCCTATATAGAAAGTCATTGTTTCTGAGAGCGCCAGATTTTTCGCCAGATGGAAAAAGAGCAGCAGGGTGAGCAGAGAAATTATTGGGGGAAAAAGGAACAAAACTGAGTAGGGAATCATTGCTGTCAGCAGCACCAGCGGATGGTAGCTGAACCCCTGCTGCGCTGCCGAAAGATAATAATAACTTTCCCCCCCAACCAGCATGGGCTTGTCTCCATAAAAATTGGTGAGAAAAGGAATGGCAGTAATAAGCAGCAACAGCAGGAGAAGATATTTCTTATGATGGCGCAGTAGATGTGAAAAGAATGGATCTCCTGTTTTTAACTGGTGTAGGTTATCGGTCATGTGGTTTTGGTTTCTTCTGATTTAGTTTCTTCTAACGTACAATGCCGCTTCAATATCATGGTTTCGTTGTCATATACCAATTCGAAGCACCTTTTGGTGGCATAGGGAAAATCTCTTTTAAGGTTATATTTTTCTTTTGCCGACGGTGTTAAGACCAAGTATTCTATTTTGTATTGCTCGGCAAGATCTAAGGCCTGGGTTTGGAATCTGGTGGTGAAGAGCGAGGTAAGATCCTGGAAGCGCTGTTCTGCATTTTGCGCCAGCATGAAGCGGTCGTCGATAAGATTTCTTCTGTTTCCATAATGTGTCACTAAATGGCCTTCTTCGAGGGTAGCTAATACGGTTGTTTTTTCTGGCGTATTTTCACTGAGCCATTGAAAGGCAGCAATTTCTTCTTCTGAAGGCGTGTCCTGGCGTACTGCGACATTGAGGGCAGGAAGCACGGTAGAGAGGAGAAGCAGGATGACTGCGGCAGGCAGCAGGTAGTTCCGGTAATGAGCCAGCTTGGTTTTATGGAAGTACTTTTCTAAATCTTGATAAAAAGAAGCAAATAAAATGGCCAGGATGACACTAAAAAATGCCAGGGACTGCCTGAATCTGATGAATCGCAGCCAGGTGAGGATGGTCGCGGCAATCACAAAACTGATCAGCAGGAATGATTTCTGGCTTTTCTGTCTAAACAGTGAACGGTATACCACTACTGTTCCAGCTAAGAAAGGGATGATGCTCACCAAGACCAACGCTTCTCCCACTGAAAACTGGGGGAAGTATTGCACAATGATCTTAGATGGGACATTCTGCCAGATAAACGAAATCCCTTCTTCTGCCAGCGACTTTTTGAAAAAGAGAAATTGCACCCAGAGGAAAAAAAAGACCGAAAACAAGATTACTTCCAGTTCCGCGCGGCGCATTTTTTTTCCTTCTAGGACTGAGAGGAGGATGTAAATGCCGAAGCCGATGAGCAGGATGGAAGCTAAAGGACTGGTGAGGGAAAGAGCGAAAAAGGAACCCAGGTAAAGATACAGATATCGCCGCAGCTGTTTTCTGCTTTTGTGCGCATCTTGCAGGTTAATGAAGGCATAAATGGCCAGAAAAGTTAAAGGGAGGAATAGGGCGGTCACGGTAAAAGAGTTGGTTGAAAAAAGCAGGGGCAGGAATCCAGCTGTAAATGCTGCCAGCAGGGAGCCGGTTTCATGCCGGGTTATTTTGCTGCTGATAATGTAGGAAAGCGGAATTACAGTTGCGATGAGGAGATTGGGAATTACTTTGGCGACGAAGGGGAGGGGAAGAAGCAGGCTGAATAAAGCCATAAGGTAGTGGAAAAAAGGTAGAAAGCGTAAGTCCCGGCCTCCGTAAGAAAGAGGGTCATGGTATAACGGCAAGCCAGTTTCGAGGATATGTTCAACTTGGCGCAGATGGAAGTAGGATTCGTAGGTAAAATTGGGGATGGTAAAGGCGAAGAAGAGGCGGACTGCCAGGGTTACTGCAAATAAGGCTATAAGTATTTTTGTGGAGCTTTTCATTCTGTGGTGAGGTAGGAAGAAATTATGTTTTATAAAGTATATGTTTGCTGGGCACAATTCGAAA
>CAYJVI010000035.1:0-10295 GCA_964373595.1 uncultured Methanosarcinales archaeon
AACGAACAATGTGATGACGGCAACCTAAAAGACGGCGACGGATGTTCATCACTATGCGCAAAAGAAGTCCAACCACAGCAAGTCTGCGGCAACGGCAAACTAGACCAAGGCGAACAATGCGATGATAGCAACGTAAAAGATGGTGATGGCTGCAGTTCTCAGTGTATAAAAGAAGCCGTCTGCGGCAATAACAAATTAGAAGGAAACGAACAATGTGATGATGGAAATCCAATGCCGGGAGACGGATGCTCTCCGTCCTGCCAGCTGGAAAAAGCACCTCCTCTTCCCCCGCCGTCTCCTTTACCGCAGCCAGGACAAGTCTGTACAGCTAACCAATGGGTTTGCGATGGTCAAAATGCCCGCAAACTATGTAACGTTAATGGTACCGGCTATGGAGCATCGCAAAGCTGTCTAGCGACGGAAGTATGTGATGCAGGCGCCTGTAAAGCTGTACCGCCTCAATGTGTTGTTGACACGGATTGCGGCGCAGGAAAAGTCTGCAGCAGCGGCCAATGCTTCCTCAAGGGAGAAGAACCAGTATTAGGAACAAAAATAAAACTGACCGATGTAGCTACAGCTAACAATGTCTTCTCCACCAAAGTGACGGCAACAGAAACCTTCACCAATGAAATAACTATTTACACCATCTTATACGGCCCTAACAACAAAGTCCTTTCCATTAAATCAGAAAAAGTAGAGACTGGTTTAGCGAAAGACGCAACCTACACTGCAACAGTAAATTATCCGCAGGCCAATGTCAAGAGCAAATCGGTCTTAGTCTTTGATGACAAAAAGGCTCCTTCCGTCTACGGACAATTACAGAAACCATATGGGTAATCCATTCCACGATGAAAAAATTCATCCTTTTTCCGGTACTTTTTTTATTATCACTTTCATTAGCCGCAGCAGTTGATGTTTCTACTTCTAAAACAGACTACGCCGGCGGAGAAACAGTCACCGCAGCAATAAGCGGCTGCGCAGGAACATCCATCGTCGAGTTTCTCAACCCCGGCGGCATTCTTGCTGACATTAAAAGCGGCCAGGGAAGCTGGACCGCTTCGTACAACACTTTATCAGATTCTGAAGATGGGAAATACACCGTCACCGCAAGCTGCAGCGGCAGTACCGCGCAGGCAAACTTCTGTGTGGATGCTCCAGGATGTTTAGGCCTAGCGCCAGTATCAGAAGAACAGAAAAAACTAGCTGAAGAAGAGAAAAAAAAGAAAGCAAAGGAATGTGTTCCTGACTGGAGCTGCAGTGTCTGGTCGTTCTGCGGTCCCGGTGATGTGCAGAAACGTTCCTGCACCGACCGCAACAACTGTCAAGCGCCGAAGGATGAATCACGTCCCTGCGCTCCCTGTCAGGAATCGTGGGTTTGTTCGGAATGGTCGGAATGTCAGGGAGGATTACAGAGCAGGCAATGTTATGATGAGCATTTTTGTGAATCCAATAATTATAAGCCCTTTTTGCAGAAAGGATGCGAAGAGCTCTTGCTGGCAGGACCTGAACCGGACAGGATCTCTTTTCAACTGCCTCCACCCTTTGCTCCAGCAGCGCAGGCAGCAGAAGAAAGTTTCTTCCAGAAATACAAAATATATCTCCTCGGCCTGCTTATAGCAGTGGTATTAGCAGCTATCATACTGCTGGCCATACACTACTTTAAGCCGAAGAAAGTAGCATACAATATTAATGAACTCAAGGAATGGGTTAGAAAAGAAAAAGATATGGGCACTTCTGATGATGATATTAGATCCATTCTCAAGCAGAATACCGGCTGGACGGATGATGAGATTAATGTTGCTTTTGAAAGCCTACGGCAAGCAGAGGTACGTTAATTTTCAGCCTGCGCCTCAGTTTTTAAGCAGAGAAATATTTAAATACTGTTCTTTCTTAGCTCTCTTTAAAATGAGGTGGGCTTGGTTACTGATACTTTCTTTCATTCTATTAGCTGGTTGTGCATCGAAAGTTTCTGATACGGAATTAGAAGCTCAACTGCAGAATTTGTCGGTAGAAGAACTTCAAAAAGTAATTGCAGAAAGCGAGCAGGAGCAGGCTAAAGCATTAGCAGGACAAGCCTACCAAAGAGGTGTTCAGGTCGGCGGTAAAAGTTTCAGCCAGAAAGAAGTAAGCCAGGCTGCGTATAAAGTAGCATATCAAAAACTGTCTCTTCCTTCGCCGTTTACTTGCAAGATTGTTAAGCCCAGCGAGTGTGAGGGAAATAAAGTGGTATTCCTTGGCCAGGCATTTCCTGGCAATCCGCCCCCTTATCCACTTCCTTTTTTGTATCATGCGTCTCAGAGTCCACAGACTAATAAAGTTCTCTGTTGTAGCGGCCAGGGCATCGGAAAGGAATGCGGTCAAAATTTCGAAAACGCTTGGTTTTGGAGGGAGAAGCAAGGTGAAACCAAAGTGGCAACATCGTTGGAGATAAATCCATCTTATATTTCTGAACAGGATTTGGTAAACTATGTTCCCATATGCCTTTCTGGAGTGACCTGTCAATGGTCGCAAACACAAACAAGCGGGTACAATTTTGTGATTGGGTATAGCGGCGGCTTGAAAGATCAGCCTGACCCTACTACGCCCTGGGGCTGGCTGCGGGACCAGGAGTTTCTCGGCGGGAAATTTAAAAAAAGTGTAAATCTCTATTGTAAACCTGCTGCGCCACCTCCTTCTATTCCCGTCGTTCCCTTAGTGCTCTGTGGAAATAATAAATGCGAAGCCGGAGAAGACAAATCCTGTCCTCAGGATTGCAAGTTTCTGCCGTTAGATATAAAGCCGCTGCAGCTTCCTGCCAAGAGCTGTGGAAATAAAATCTGCGAAATTAATTTGCAGGAAACACCAAAAAGCTGTCCTCAGGACTGTGATTTCAAACCGGCTGTCATGGTGGGGGAATCGCAGCAGCAAGGACCAGAGTCTGCCTATAATATAACCAGTTGTACAGATACGGATGGAAAAAATTATCAGGTAAAGGGTTCTGTATCGTCTACGCTGATGAATTTCTTTGGTTCCAAAGCAAGCCTTGAAGTAGAAGATACCTGTATGTCCGATAAAAAGATTATTGAATATTTCTGCTATGCACAACAAGGAAACTTCTTTGGGATAGGAGAGGAAGTGTTTGATTGCACTTCGTTAGGCAAACAGTATCGTTGTATTGAATCATATCTGCCGCCGTATGGATTTCTAGGGAAATGTTCGGCTTCCTGGTGCGCTCCGCCTCAAGGCTTGGTCAGCTGGTGGCCGGGTGAAAATACCGGGAATGATGTCCAGAATAACAATCATGGTATTTTGCAGAACGATGTGGATTTTGTTGACGGAATGGTTGGCAAGTCTTTTGCATTTGATAACCTAGACAAGTATGGTAATGTTCATAGCGGGGATGGGTACGTTGAATATGTTAAAATTCCCGACGGTCCTTCACTCACGCCTGCTGCTTTGACTATTGAAGGATGGGTTTATGCCAGTTCATTTCCTGCAAATCCAATAGAGCACAGTGTAATTGTATCCAAGAGCGACAGTGCTCAACAGAAGAGTTATTACTTAACAGCATCCCCGGATGGCGTGGTGCATTTCACGGTTGCCGGAAATAATGCTATCCGCACTCAAGCTCCAGTGCTTAGCACAAACAAATGGCGCCATGTAGCTGCGACCTATGAGCAGGGCAAAACGTATAAGATTTATATAGATGGAAGCGAAGCTCCCATTGTTACTGCTCCCGCGCTGGCGCCAGTTGCCGACAGCACTGTTCCCTTGACTATTGGCGCATCTGTTGATGCCCAGAACATCCCCAAAGAATTCTGGCATGGCATGATAGATGAAGTTTCCATCTATAACCGCGCCCTTTCCGCGAGTGAGATCTGGGGAATTGTTATGGCGCAAGAAGTAGGGAAATGTACATAAAATGTACCGTGAGTCTTTGCATGAAAATGAAAAACTTTTAAAAGAGCGCATTCTTTTAACCCAGTATGGATGTCGGGGGACAGGCGGTAATCGAAGGCGTGATGATGCGCAATAGAGAGAAGTATGCCGTTGCCGTCCGCCTGCCCAATGGAAAAGTAAAAGTAATAACAGAACACAGCAGTACTTTTCCAAAATGGTTCAATGTTTTCTTTCTCCGCGGCGTGGTTGGTTTAGGATACACCTTGTATGACGGCATCCGGGCTTTGATCTGGAGCAGCAACCAAAATTTGGGTAAAGAAGACAAACTCAGCAAGAAAGAGATCATAGGAACAATAAGTTTCTCCTTTGTTTCCGCCATTCTTCTCTTTGTCGCTATTCCTTTTTTCACTGCCCGCCTGATTCATGCCGATGGTTTCTGGTTCAATGTTTTTGACGGCCTCTTCCGGACTATTTTGTTTTTAGGCTATTTGTTTTTGATTTCTTTTATGAAAGATGTGAAAACGCTGTTTCAATATCACGGCGCAGAACATAAAACCATTTATTGTTACGAAAACAAGAAAGAATTGACCGTTGCGAATGTGCGGACTTTTTCCCGCTTTCATCCGCGCTGCGGAACTTCCTTTCTTTTTGTCATTTTGATTTTATCTATCGTGGTCTTTAGTTTTCTCTCCGGACCGATGTGGATTAAATTAGCAGGAAGAATAGCTTTATTGCCAGTCATTGCCGGTGTAGGATACGAAATGCTCAAATTGAGCAGCAAATATGTCCACAATCTTGTGGTGAAAGCAGCTATAGCGCCGGGCTTATGGCTGCAGCGAATCACCACCAAAGAGCCCACCGACAGACAGATAGAAGTTGGAATTGCGTCATTGAAAGCGGTTGTAGAATAGTGAGAGTTTGCAATTATAGGAAATCACTTAAATAATCGTAAGATTACCACAGCTTAAGTGATTTCCTTATTAGGAAATAACTTTAGATTTGCTTTTCGGCTATCCGAAAATTAAAGTTATTTCCTATAGAGATGGTGTTTCTGATAGTGGTTAATTCTTTCTCCCACGCTTTTATAGAATTGCGAGCTGGGCATCCTTTCAAATCCAACCTGGAAGGGAGCATATTTCCCAACTTCCAGAAATTTATGATGATGTAATAAGGCAGGTATCTGAGGCACGGCATTCTCCACTACCTGAATCAGGCGTTTATGTGAAGAGCTGACCAATTTTTCTCCGTTTCCTTTTGCGCTGTAATAAATAAGCGCAGTAATTTCATCATCGTTTACGAGGGAAGGAAGAGCTTCTCTGATCTCTAGGCCTAATTCTTCATCATAGCCTCCTTCTATCGGCCTGGAAGTGCATTTGTCATAAGTATCCATGCCATCGACTATAAATCCGCCAAGGAACGTAGAAAGCGCTTTTTCCAAGCCTTCTTTTTTATACATCTCTCCCATGATAATGAATGCGGCATCGTCAGAAGTGCCTAACCCTTTTTTTCTTCGGATGTATGCTACTTCAGCATGAGGATTGTCAGGAGCAGTAATCACGCCCTGCGAGCGTAGTTCGTGTATGGACTCATTGCTTATCTCCTCCTCCGCTAAATCTTCAATAAGAAAAGGCTTTCTTTCTTTCAGAATATTAGAGTCAACCAGATACGTTTCTCCTCCGCCGATAATGAGCGGCTGGCCGGTAATAGTTTTGCCTTCATATTTTGCGACCGTGCGTTGTCTCCACCCGTAATTGTCCATCATTCCCGCCAGAACCATCCCTTTAAGAACGTATTCCGGATCAATATGATACCCGCGCAGGAATTCCACTCCAAGAAGGGGTTGTCCATCGATAACCAGGCTATTGGTTTTATCTTTCTTTGCCAGTTCGGCCCAGTCAAAGACTTTGTCTATTAACTCTTGCCGGATACTTTTTATTTTTGCGACTTCCAGATCGGCAGCTTCGATTATGTCGGTAATAGTTGCAAAGGGGTATCGGGCATTGGCTCTGTTGAAAACCTTGTGGCCGTTCTGCGCATGCCCAAGAACGGTCTGCACCAGAAGCGCTTCATGAAGACTTTCATCGAGAACAAGTTTGCTTTCCTGCCTGGTTCTGGCCAAATCATCCTTAACCAGCGATTTAAAACGAGAATCCGCGGGATTGGAAATATAGACTCCGTCATCAATTTCTTCTGGCTTAGTTTGTTCCGGCATGACTATCATCGGGCATTTTTCTATATAAACATTTCTGCAGTAAAATTGCTAGGTTATAACACTGCTCACATGCCCTTCTCTCTGGACCTTAATGATATTCTCCACGAAACTTTCAATCTTTGATTCGTGAGAAACAATAATGGTCTGCCGCAGATGTAACTTGTCGAGCACTTCCCGCACTTTATCCAGCTGTTCGGAACTAAACCCATCAGTAGGCTCATCTAAAATGAGCAGCTCTTTGGTGTTTATGGTGTGAATAATATCATTTATCACTTTATTCAATGCCAACCTATAAGCTAGAGCAGCAGAGGTTTTTTCTCCTCCGCTAAGGTCGGCAAAAGAAATTTCATAGCCATTCTGCATAATGGCCGGGGCAAAAGAGTCATCCAGCTGGGAAGAAATATTCTCATCATCAATCAGGACTGAGAACCATTCCTGGAACAGCTGGCTGAAATGCCGGTGAATGTTAGCCATGACTTGCTTTTCAATGGTATAGGTGAGAGAAAGGAAATGCTCTTCCAGCCAAAGATGTAATCCCTGCATTCTCAGCAGCTTCTCTTTTTCCTTATTGATGAGAGTGATTCTTTCCTGTATTTCCAGGAGATGACGTTTAGTGCTTTCTAATTGAGTTTGCAGTTGTGCTATTTTTACTGCAGTCTCCTTTTCTTGATCAATAAGCTCTGAAGCAATCTTTTTTTGAGCGTTGATAACGGCAGTAAGATCTTTTTTTTGGCTGAGGAGGGCTTGCAGCTCTTCTTTCTTTTTCTGCAACTGGGTTTTCCTGAAGGAATATTTTTGTTCCTGCGGCAGCAGTTCCTGCAGGTTTTTCTGTAATAGTTCCTGATGCAATATTCCCTGCAATAATCTCTGTTTTTCAGTAATGACGCGAGTACTTTCTTCTATCTTTTGAGCATAGGATAGCTGTTGTTGCTGTTGCATCAGGAAATTATTTTCCCGCGCTAGCCGGCGAAGCTGTTCTTTTCTCTCCGCGATCCATTCTTCTTTCTTCTGGAGCTGCTGCAATTCTGCAGTTATTTTTGCCAGCTGATTTTCTTTGGAGAAAATATCAAGGATCCGCCGTTCCGAGGATTCTTTTTGGTCGACAATTTCTTTTTTCTTTTTTTCCAATTCCGCTAAAAGAACTAATGCTTTGAGATTCTTGGCCTGTTCCTGGGAAATAATTTTATGTTTATGTTCTGCCGGCACTTCCTGCAGGCAGGTTGGGCAGTTCTCTAAATTTTGCATGGTTTCCCGTATTTCTGCAGATTGCTCCAGAAGAGTTTTGTTTTTGACGATTAACCCCGAGGTTTTTTCCAGCAGTTGGTCTATTCCGTTTTTCTTTTCCAGCAGTTCTTTTTTTAGAGCTACTTGCTGCGCTAATTGCTGTTTCTTTTTTTCATGTTCTGGAATAATAATTGTCTCTTTTGAAGTTCTGGCAATCTCTTCTTGAGTCAGGGCAATAATATTGCGGATATTTCTTATTTTCCCTTCCAGTTCATTATTTTCTTTGCTGAGCTGCTCTTTCTTTTTTTCTTCCTGCTTAAGTCCTGTCTGTAACTGTTCGGGATTTGCGGCAAGCTCTTTGGGAATAGACAGTTCTTCTATTTTTTGCACCAAACGTTCTTTCTTTTGCAGAAGCTGTTCTACGCTGCTGCTGATTTCTTTTTCTAAAAGCAAGGTGGTGTTAAGTTCCTGTTGTAATCTGAGGTATTCATTCTGTTCCAGTTCAAGTTTTTCAATCTCTTCCTGCTGCTGTTGGCGTCTTTTTTGCAGAATATGCAGAATTGGGGTTATTTCTTGAACGGAAAGCCCTATTTTCTTTTTTTCTTCTTCCTGTTGCCGTGCCAGTTGAGAATATTCAGTTAACGGTTCAATTTTTGTCGTAAGAACCGCTATATCGGTGCGCATTTTTTTCAGGCAAATCTGCAGGTTTTCACGAATGATCCCGTACTTGTCGATATTGAAGATTTTTCGCAGAACCTCCAGGCGTATTTCATTATTTTCCTGGAGAATCATTTTCATCTCCTCCTGCGGGGTGTAGATGGTATAGCGAAAAATATAATTCTTGTTTTTGGTGAGAAGGCTGTCCGGGTAGCCAAGCAGAGAAAGCATTTCCGCTTTTAATTCTACGGGCATGAGTTCTTTTTTTACTTTGTTGATAGTGATATGCCCGGGCATCTGCTTAATGGCATCTTTTTCTTTCTTGAGATTTCTTTTAATAGTGATTTCTTGGCCCTGCAGATGAAAGGTTAATTCTACCGACCCTTTTGCTGCTCCTTTTCGCAGCAACGATTCTGCCGGCAAATCCGGCCTGGATGTTCCGAAGAGGGCAAATTCTATGGCGAGAAGAATAGTTGATTTTCCAGAACCTATGTCGCCTGAGAGCAAGGTTGATCCTTCGGGAAAAGAAATAATCTCATCTAAATAGGAGCGGATGTTCTGTAATCGTAACTGCTGCAGAAGCATGGATGTTTTATTGGTTTTTGGACTTATATAATGATTATGGTAGTGGAAAGAGTAGGTTAATTGTGTCTAATAGGCGTCAAATACAATTGTTAATGGTTGCCTTCTCGCTTAACCCATTCATCAAGAATTCCTAAATAAGATTCAGTCACAGATTTTACTTCTCTAATCGGGACTTGATATTCTACACTTAACCTTAGATAATCTCTATAATCTTTAGTTGCAATTGTCATCAAAGAATCTCGTGCAAAATTAGAAGTAGCAGGATTTCTAAATTGTTCTAAGGTTGTTCTAATTTTTGCTTCCAAGTCCTTTAACTTCTTTCCTTTTTGAACCCCTTCTTCAAAAGTTCTTTCTGACATAATCAAGTGAAATCTGTTTATCTTTAAATAGTTTTATATTCTCAGCAACCATCAAAAACTTCTCCTTTTTGTTCCAAAAATTCTCAATATTCGCAAGTTTGCTCAGGGCACATAACTGGTTCTATTAGAAGAAGTTTTAATTTTCTATTTTTCATAGAACTGATAATGCTGCCGGCATCTCGGCGCATAGCTTTCTTTGCCGCCCACTAAGACGGTGGGTGAGTCGTAAGGAGCAACGTCGTTGTCTATGTAACGTTGTACTCTGGTAGCTTCCTGAGCACAAATATCTCCTCCACAATTTTTTGCGGTGCAAATTGCTTTCAGAAAAACATGTTCATCAGCAAGACGGATAAGTTCACTCATGTTCTTGATATTATCCTTGAAAGTGAAATATTCATCCCGAAAGTCTTTGTGCAGTCCGGCAGCGATAACTATTTTTCCTTGATTTACATATCCTATGCAAGCATCAATTACTGAGCTTTCAAAGAATTGCACTTCGTCTATACCGATAACTTTAGTGCTGGGTAATGTTTTTTGCGTCATCTCTTGGACAGAATGAACATACACTGCTTCCATTTGAAGTTTATCATGAGAAGTTACATGTTCTTGACTGTAACGAGTATCGATACTGGGTTTGAATATCTGGACATCTACGCCGGCAATTCTGTATCGCTTGGTACGCTGAATAAGTTCGGTGCTTTTGCCTCCAAACATGGTGCCAACAATCAACTCTAGCCTGGCCTCTTTTTTGATCATGGAAAGCTGACAAGAGAAGCAGTTTAAATAATTTTATAATTGTCAGGAAGTAGTTAATCAGAGTCCAGAAAATTATTCTTTTTTTTCCTTCTCAAAATACTTATATATCGGCTGCTGCTCTTTGACATCCACTTCGTTGTTCGCCTGCCGAGCCAGCATGAAGAAGAAATCACTTAACCTATTCATATAAATCATCAGGTCAGAATTGATCTCAATCACATTTTTTGCTTTCACTAACTCGCGTTCAGATCTTCTGGTAATTGCCCGGCATAAATGCAAAAAGGAACTGGCCTGCGTCCCTCCAGGAAGAATGAACTTCGTGGGCATTCCTAACTTCTCTTCAATTCTATCAATAGCTTGTTCTATCTCCTGAATGTGCGCCTTGGTTATCCGCGGCAATGCTTTTTTCTCTAGCGCGCTGCCAGCTACATCTGCGCCGACCTGAAATAAGTCATGCTGAATTTTAGTAAGAATCTCTTGGATTTCTGTATCATCAACCATGGACAGGGTAACTCCAATGACAGAATTCAATTCATCCACTGCGCCAAGAGCTTCTATTCTAGGATCGTCTTTCTGGATCATCCCGCAGCCAAAGAAGGCCGTTTTACCTTTATCACCGACTT
>CAYJVI010000036.1:0-7740 GCA_964373595.1 uncultured Methanosarcinales archaeon
GCAATGAAATGAAGCCGCTTAGTCAACGTTAGAATGTGTTGCGAAGCAATTAGTTTCTGTTCAGTTTTTCCCGACTAAGCGAAGTCTGGCAATGAGCAGGTATCAGTTTTAAAGTTGTGTGAGTTTAAGTGCATCAAGAGCGGAAAAAGATTTTGGCTAACTGCAATTAAGCGAAGTTTTTGTAAATATAGATAAGTGTGATGATTAAGTTATACCATTTAGCACTTATCTATATTAGAAATGCGTTATTAATGTCACCTAATTAACGCATTTCTCTATAAAATGGTAGAATAACTCTTTAGAAAGACTCACTTCTTCCCTTTCATCATCTTCTTTCTGAATTTCTCGGCATTCTTGGTGCTGACAAACCGGTACATCTTCCCATTCAATTCCATCTCTATGACTTCATCAGCGCCCATGAGCGGCTGCCCGGTAAGGGCATCTTTCCCTAACTGGCCTAACTCCGTAGCGCCTTCTATCAACCCCTCTTCCCAAGGCTCTATTTCATCATCTTCTTGTAGTTTCTTTCGGCCTTCCTCCGTATAAATATCCTCATCCTCATCGCCAAGAGCCATTGCTAATTCGTGCTCTTCGGAGGTTTCTTCAGGAAGAATGCCCTGCTCTTCGTCAGGATATAAATCCTCTTCTTCCTTAGCGTGCACGGTTGCATCTAACTCTGGTTTCACTTGCGGCGCTTTTCTTGGCGAAACTGCCTTGGGTTTCACAAAATGGGATTTGAGTTTCTTTACTGTTTTCTTTGCTGCCTTCTTAGCCATGTCTTTCAGAAGCACATTTATGTTTAAAAGGATTGTGGTTTTGAAGTTTGTAAAATATAATAGAGAACCTAATTATTTAATAATAATTTGTTAGGTTCTCTAGTATATATTAGAGGACAATAAATATTAATTATTTGTGTCCTCTATTATATATTCACTTTTCTCTAAATGTTTTAATAGGGGGGATTTCTTTGTTCCATTATGGGTAAAATAATCACTTTTACCGGCGCTTCAGGGGCAGGGAAAGACACAATAGCAAGATCGTTAGGCTTTCCCTACGTTACTAGTACTACTACCCGCCCGCAAAGGTCAACTGATTGTCCGAGAGAATACGAACAGGTGAGTCATGAAGAATTTGATCGTTTGATAAAGAGAGATGCTTTTGCTTGGTGGCAACCATTTGCCGATGAATTTTATGGAACAAAAGTGGAGTATCTTAAAGTTGCACAAGAAGCGTTGTATACTTCTGTCATGATTCTGATTCCAGAAAGAGTGAGGGATCTTCGTGAATTTGTTCCGGCCAATTCAATCACCTCCTTTTACATTTTAAGTCCGGATTCAGCAGAGCTTCGTGCTCGTTTGGAAAAGCGTGGAGATCCAGCAGAGAAAATTGAACGGCGTTTGCATGAACGAAGCTGGGATGAGCAGGCAATGCAGTCAGATCTTCCTTATGTTTTCATTACCAATAATGGAACCATTGAAGAAGCGGTAGAGCAGGTTAGGGCATATTTGAAGTAAACCTTATAAATAATCTTCATTCTGTCTCTTTTCATGGAAGAATTCCCAGAACAGCCGGTAGGGCCTCCTAAGGAGATCAAACGTATTAATGATACTACTTGGGAACTTCCAGTTTCTTACAGAAAAGGAATGCGTGTTCCTGCGAGAATTATTGCCAACGATGAATTAATGCAAAACATGGACGCTGGTGTTTTCAACCAAGTTGCCAACGTTGCAACCTTGCCGGGCATCCAAAGATATTCATTCTGCATGCCTGACGGCCACTGGGGATACGGTTTCGCCATCGGCGGAGTCGCAGCGTTTGATCCTAAGGAAGGCGGTGTCATCTCTCCAGGTGGAATTGGTTTCGATATAAATTGCTTAGTCAGAGGTTCAAAAATCCTGACGGATTTAGGCTACACAAAGCGGATAGAAAGTTTTGAAAATGATTTTGTAGAAGTTAATAACCCCAATACTCCATATGTTCTCAAATCTCAAAAATGTAAACAGTCAGTTCTTTCATTTGATATCAACCAAAAGTATTTTTCTTCTCATGAGATTGGTTATTATATGAAGAAAAAACATGTTGGTGCGATTTTTCAATTAAAAACAAGACTAGGTTATGAGATAGGGGTTACTAGCGACCATCCCATCTTAACAAAGACGGGGATGGTTGAAGCTGAAAAGCTGCGTGAAAATCAGGAAATAGCAATTTATCCCTTTGAAGGGGTTTCCTACGAAGAAATAGATGATGGGGTCCTAGTAGATGATGAGACCTTGTTCACAAAGCAGGAAGTAAATGAGTTGGAAAAGAGAAATTTATTTCCTCTCAATTCAAACAATGTAAAAGTTCCTATCATGACTAAATTATTTGGTTACCTTCTTGGAGATGGCCAGATTTATCTTTCAGGTAAAAAAGGATTTGTCTGCGCATACGGTCCTGAAGAAGATCTAAAACAAATTCAGGAAGATTTCCAAAGGCTTGGCTTTTCTGCAGGAATCTATGGAAGAGAAAGAAACCACTCTATTCCTACGCGATACGGAGTTGTAGAATTTACTAATAAAAATTATGAGCTTCACGTTTCCTCAAAATCTTTAGCAAAATTATTTTTTGCCTTAGGTTATCCGCAAGGTGTAAAAACAAATACGCCTTTTTTAGTTCCAGGATGGATTATGGAAAGCACCTTGTGGGTGAAGCGCTTATTTTTATCAGGGCTCTTTGGGGCTGAACTCTCCAAACCAAGAACACATTCAAAGACCGGCTTTGATTGTCCAACGTTATCTCTTAATAAGAACAGCTATTTACTCAGTAATGGGCGGGAATTTTGTATACAAATCATGGCCCTGCTGGAAGAATTTGAAATTAATACTCATGCGCTTCTAGAGACAGATGATTACAAAAATAGGTATGGGAAAACGAGCAGATTAAGATTACAAATTTCTTCAGAAGAAGACAACCTCTTAAAATTGTGGTCTAACGTGGGGTTTAGTTACAATAAGAAGAGAGAAAGGTTATCGCATCTAGGCATTCTTTACATCAAAGAGAAGAAACTCCTCACTAAACAAAGAACAGAAATTGCAAATAAAGTAAAAGAATACAAAAAGAAAGGGCTGAGATTGGGTGAAGTTCAAAAGAGTTTGGAATCTTCAATAACTAATAAACGATTTATTACCCGGCATTATTATGAAGATGCTGGATACAGGATTACCTTGAATTTCCTTTCATTTAACGAGTTTGTAAAAATTAAACAAAAAGAATTAGAAGAATGCGGTTTTTTATTTGACCAAATTGAAAAAATAATAAAAAAAGATTACGATGACGAGGTTTACGATTTTAATATCCCCAACACCCATAATTTCATTGCAAATAATGTGATAGTTTCTAACTGCGGGATGCGATTGATTACCACCAACCTTACCATTGACGACGTCAAACCACGCATCCATGAACTAGTTGACGAACTCTATAAAGCAGTTCCTGCAGGAGTCGGCTGCAAGGGTTTTGTGAAAGTAAGCAAGGAAGAATTCAAGGAAGTGATGAAAGACGGCGCGCAGTGGTGCCTGAAAAAAGGCTATGCCTGGGAAGCGGATATCGAAAACATCGAAAGCCACGGAAAAATTCCACAGGCAGATCCCAGTAAAGTATCGGACAAAGCAACCAAGCGCGGATTTGACCAGCTGGGAACATTAGGTTCTGGAAATCATTATCTGGAAATCCAAGCCGTTCAGGAAAAAAATATTTTTGACAAAAATGCTGCCAAAGTGATGGGCATCGCCAAACCCGGACAGATTGTGGTCATGGTGCACTGCGGAAGCAGGGGATTCGGCCATCAGGTAGCCAGCGATTATCTTAAAGTTTTTTTAGAGGTTATGCCAAAATATGGTATAGAAATTCTCGATAAAGAACTGGCCTGCGCGCCCTTCAATTCTCCGGAAGGGCAGGATTATTTTAAAGCCATGGCCTGCGCCGCCAACATGGCTTTCGCCAACCGGCAAGTTATTACTCATCAAATCAGAAAAGTCTTCAGCAAGGTGTTTGGCCGAAGCGCAGAAGAGATGGAAATGAATCTAGTGTATGATGTTGCCCACAACATTGCCAAGTTGGAGAAGCATCTGGTGGATGGAAAAATGAAAGAGCTTCTGGTTCACCGTAAAGGAGCTACCCGCGCTTTCGGTCCTTCACGGGCAGCTGAATTGCCAAAGAAATATGCAAAGATCGGACAGCCCGTTATTATCGGCGGAAGCATGGAAACAGGTTCCTATTTATTGCTGGGAACAGATGGAGCTGACGAGACCTTTGCTTCTACTGCGCATGGGGCAGGAAGAACCATGAGCCGGGCGAAAGCCAAACGGGAAATCCGCGGTGATGCTTTGCAGAAAGACATGGAAAAGAGAGGGATTTATGTTCACTCTGTAACCATGGCTGGTTTGGCAGAAGAAGCTGGAAAAGCATACAAGGACATTGATGTGGTTGTGGATGCTTTGGATAAAGCGGGAATTACTCGGCCAGTAGCTGCCCTGAAGCCGATTGGAAATGTGAAAGGATAGATTAAAACAGTTTAGGTGGGAAAAAGCTAAAATGTCCATCGATTTAACACAACATTTTGTATATGAAACAGATTCTGTAGATAGTTTTGAAAAGGTTCTGGACACGATGGTAAGAATTATGTATGAAGAACAGCCATCGGAATATGCTCAACTATTTGTAACCAAAAAGGCAGACGCATTTAGGGATGGAAAAAGATGGTTAGAAAAAGAAAAACAGTTCTCTAAGCCTAGTTTTCTTCATGTTTGTTCAATAGGTGATTATAGGAGTGATATCAAAGAAGGAGACCAAACTTTTGAAAGTTATGCTGAATTGGTAAAAAGAGTTATGATGCACTTAAAAAATGCAGATGTCCAAAAATTTTTTACTCATTGTGGAGAAGGATATGATTCCACTTTTAATCATTCTGATGGAAGTGTTGAAGCTGGATTTAGATTAAACCAAAGACCATCAGGCGGCTGGGATTACCTTGACGTTTCCTTGTGTCATGTTTATTATGGTAAATAACTTTCTATGATCACTCATTTTTCGCGGTTAAAAAATGGATCGGTCATGTTGCTGATGCATGTTACTTTGAGCTTATTTTCTTTTTCTTTTTTACCCTTGTTTTTACATAAAAACGGATACCCCTATTATATGCTGGTCCTTCCGTCGGTTCTTTTTGCCGGTTTTGGCGTTCTCTTCATTTCGTTGATCCGAACCTACAATCTTCGTACCTTTATTTGTCTCGGGTATGCTTGTTTTGCTTTAATGGCTCTTTCACTCCTCTTTCATGTACATTATTATTCTATCTTTATTTATTCCGTTCTGCTGGCTCTTGCGCTGGTTTTTTATTGGATCCCTATAAATTATGTTTTCTTCCATACCTCGAGCGCTTCTACTAACGCTTTAGATTCTTCCGTCTATATGGCTTCGTCAGGTTTTCTAAGTATTTTTGTTCCCCTCGCAGGAGCATTAGTCATTAAACACGGCGGTTTTTCCTGGCTCTTTGGACTTACCGCTCTTTTGTACCTTATACCTTTATTTTTTGCTGCAAGGAAGATTTCACCAGTCACCATTACTCTTCCCTTGCGTGACGGTATCCGGGAATTTAAACGTCTTCGCACCATAACCTTCCTGGAAGGCTCTCTTCAGTTTTTTGTTGCTACTGTTATACCGATCTATACTCTTCTTTTCCTCAACACCGAGCTTCAGTTTGGCAGTTTCCTGGGCTATCTTGGATTACTCGGTTCTATAGCTGCTTTCCTTTTTTCGTATCATTCTGATAAAACTCAAAAAAGATTGGGCTACCTTACTTTTCTTTTTGCAGCCATGGCTCTTTGCTCTTTACTTTTTATCTTTATTGATGCCGTCTCCTCGTGGCTTATCGTGGTAGGCCTGTTTACTATGCTAAGCACTATCTCTTCTCCCCTGCGCCTGGCGGTGTCCCTTGATGTCAAGAAAGCAGATCTTCATTTTTGGAAAGTGCGGGAGCTTTTCCTGAATATAGGGCGTTTCGTTACCCTGTGTATCGCCATGATTTTTTTTTATCTTCAGTTATACTGGCCGGTTTTTGTGATGTTTGGCATGATTTATCTTCTCTATCCTTTACTGGTGAAGCATAAGTTAAAAGAAGTGAAATGATCCATTCTCTATTCTTAAATGAATACAAACTCTTTTAAATGAAGAAACCATCATAAATCAGATGCGCGGCACTCTTAAATTATTCCGTCTTTTCGGCATTGATGTGCAGTTGCACTTCTCCTGGTGGTTTGTATTTGCTCTTTTAGCCTGGAGTTTGTCTACCTCGTTCTTCCCCCATTATTTTCCTGACTTTGATGCCAGGAGCTACTGGATGATGGGTATTGCCTCAGTTATCCTGCTGTTTGTATCTGTCCTGCTTCACGAGTTAAGCCATTCGCTGGTTGCCAGATATCACCAGATTAAAGTTGAAAATATTACTTTGTTTTTCTTCGGCGGTGTGGCCAGCATTAACGATGAAGATATGAAACCGAGTTCTGAATTCCTGATGGCGATTGCTGGCCCGTTATTCTCGCTGCTTCTTTCCGGCATCTTTTTTGTTATTTATACTTACAACGGAAATCCCTTCTGGACTGCTATCACTTTTTACCTTTATCAGCTCAATTTTGTGCTGGGATTATTTAACCTCGTTCCCGGCTATCCCTTAGACGGCGGACGCGCCTTCCGCGCCATTTTGTACGGCTATTACAAAGATCTTAAGAAAGCGACCAAGATTGCGGTATTAGGCGGACGTTTTTTTGCTCTGTTCTTAATATTAGCTGGAGTACTGGACATGGTAAAGGGCTCCGGCGGAGGATGGTGGTTTATTTTCCTGGGCGGATTCCTCTATTTTATTGCCGGAGTAAGCTATGAACAAGTGTTGTTGAAGGATGCTCTTAATCAAATTCCCATCATGGACCTGCTCACCAAAGATTACGTCAAGCTTGAACCAAGCCTGCGTTTTTCTGAATTTCTGGAAAAGTATCTGGACAGCGATCAGGATATTTTCTTAGTCGGCAATGATAATTTTGCTGGCATTCTTGACCTGAAGCGAATTGAGCCCATGCCGGCTAAGGTGCAGAAAGCGCTGACCATGAAACAAGTTGCTGTTCCCTTGTCTGAAATTGATAGCCTGCAGAAGAAAGACACTGCCTTTAGCGCCTACCGCAAATTCTCTGAGCAGAATTTGGAGATACTTCCGGTGATGGAGAAAGCAAAACTGCTGGGTTTTGTGACTAGACGGAAAGTTATGCACCGCTTGGTGTGGTCGCTGAAGTATCACGTTGGTGTGGATGGGAAGAGGAAGAAGTGATCCTATGAGTAAGATTGAAAAAAGGCTCGGGGCGATTGAACAAAGGAATAAGACAGTTGAGTTAGATAAAGCTTGGGAAACAAGCTGGGCCAGAAAAATCTCTATCGCGGTTCTAACTTATTTTACAATTGTGCTATTTTTCTTTGTTGCTCAATTGCCGAAACCGTTTATTAATTCTATCGTCCCAACCATTGGTTTTGTTCTTTCTACTTTATCTTTGTCTTTTTTCAAAAAGCTATGGATCAGATCTTGGACTAAAAAATAATTTTTTCATAAAAAAGATTAAAAATAAACCTCATTTTTACTGCTCTCTATGATCAAACTGCCTTCCATCATCAAAGAAGAGATAGTATCGGCGCTGCAGAAGCTAACCAGGCATCAATTCATGG
>CAYJVI010000036.1:7840-9893 GCA_964373595.1 uncultured Methanosarcinales archaeon
ATCAAAGAAGAGATAGTATCGGCGCTGCAGAAGCTAACCAGGCATCAATTCATGGAAATCACGACTGGAGGAGATGCCGCCATAGCCGCTGCTCTTTCGGTTATTGCTAAAAATAAAGTTGTTCTTATTCCTGAAGAAGGCGGATGGCTGAGTTATCAAAAACTTCCTCAAAAGTCAGGCCTTCGGTCAATTGAAGTGAAGTGTGATGATGCTAAAATCAATATTGATGATTTGAAAGAAAAATTACAACAATTTTCCTGCGGCGCTCTTCTTTATCAAAATCCCGGCGGCTATTTCGCTGAACAGTCCCTGAAAGAAATCTACGAAGTATGCACCAAAAATAATTGCCTGGTTATCATGGATGTTTCCGGTTCAATCGGAACAAAATTATGCGACGGCAATTATGCCGATATTCTGGTGGGGAGTTTTGGAAAATGGAAATTAGTAGAAGCGAAAGCAGGAGGATTTATTTCCTGTAAAACTAAAGAAATATCCAAAGAGATTAAAAAAAATAGTCCGATCATGGATGATGAAGAAAAATTGGAACGTATTCTTAGAAAAATAAAAGAGCTGCCGGAAAGAATTTTTACACTCACTAAAAAAAGAAACAAAATCATCAATGAATTAAAAGGTTTTGATATTGTTCACCGGAATGATTGCGGGTTTGTAGTCGTAGTCAAATACCCCAACACTTCTGAAAAAGAAAGCCTTATAAACTATTGTAAAGATAATAATTTGCCTTGGACCGAATGTCCCAGATACATTAGGTTAAACAAATCGGCAATATCAATTGAAGTGAAGAGAACATGAGCTCAAAATACAATCCTCTGACCGTAGAAGGGAGGGAAGCTATCTTTCGTCAGGATAAAATTTATCTGGAGATATTTTGTTACAGCCGCAAAACCCATTTAGTTGATTTTTTCCCAAACAATGAGGAATTTCCACCACAAGGATTAACATATGTATTTAGTGATGGTTTAGGTGGTTTTAGCATTGAAGGCATTAAAAATATTTTAGAAGAAAGAATTTCAGAAGAAAGGTGAATAAATTGGCTTTACGAACTCCCCAATCAATGGACGAATGTATCTATTTTACCAACCGCTCTATCGGCGAAGGTCAAGTCACGGCCTGGGCCTACAGGAAAGATTGCCCTAAATGCAAGAAAGCAAAGATGGGCAAGCCGGTAGTGAACGGAAAAGTAAAAACCAGAGCCGACGAATACGAATGCCCCGCTTGCCACTATAAGGAGAAAAAGCAGGAACATGAAGAAAGCCTGGAACTTCAAGCTAAGTACACTTGCCCGCACTGCGGGAAAGACGGAGAATCCACCGGAGAATATAAACGGAAAAACTACAAAGGTGTCCAATCCTACGTTGTAACTTGCCAGCATTGCCAAGAGATAATACCGGTGACTAAGAAGCTGAAAGGGATAAAATAGGTTTTTGCTGTTTTTGCACAGTACTTGTTATTCAAAAGTAGCTAAAAGTTTATAAATAACCCTTCAAATTTACGTATAATTACAACCAATAGTAGGTGATACAAAATGACATTACAATTAACTGGACAAAGCGAACCCAGAGGAAAATATCAAGAGTTCTATGGCTCTCCTTTAAAGCAAATGCCTCTTCTTATGGAGCAAGGGTTTAATCCCATTTCTGTTGCCGGAGCAATCGGCAGACGTGAATCAGCTCCTGCTGATGTTGTTGATGAATGGAGACGCAATTACATTTTTACCGGCGATGGCGCAGCATACGATGGGCGAAAAAATGCCAAAATAGTATTGGATGCAGCGCTCTTGCGTGAAATCAATCCAAAAACAAAACTTGATAATTATGCGATGATTCTTTCTAACGATCAATGGGAAGAACTGCACGGCGATGATGTTCTCTATCTAAGTGCTGACAAAGTCAATCAAGCTCATGAACAAGGCTTCGTCAAAAGAAACGGCGTATGGCAGCCAGAGAATACTGTTGTTGGCGATGTATGGGAACATCTTAGCCGAGGGAAGGATTTGAAAGACTATGCTGAGATGGTAAGTAAAGCATCTAACAGC
>CAYJVI010000037.1:0-9818 GCA_964373595.1 uncultured Methanosarcinales archaeon
CCACTTAACCACAAATGGTTAAAAGGGGGTGACAAATCCAATGAACCTAGACAGAAGTTTTTTTGAGTATCTTACAACAATCTTTTTAAACCTAGCTTCTTTAGTCTTTTATGGTGTTAGATGGAGCAGCAGGAATATCAGGATTTATTGGAAAAATATAAGTCGCGCGTAGCTGAAGAGTTTGGAGCATCATCGGCAACTCCGCACACATCAACCAAAGAATATGCCGATTTTAAGCGTGAATTGTATCCCGCCCATTATTCTCTCTATGAAAAAGCCTGTAACTTTGCTGATAACCTCTTCAAGCTTTCTGTAGGCCAATCGAAAGCAGCAGCCTTTCAGAAAAATCTCGATATCTGCCATTTCAATGTCCGGCCTTCCGGCGTCATAGCTCTTTCCTATTTGTTTCCTCTGGTTACCGTAGTACTTGGCTCATTGATCACTTTTGGCATCTTTGGCATGTTTTTCTTTCTGGTATTTTTTCTGGCGGCCGGCTTATTGATGATTCCGGCGCTGCAGAAAGTTCCTGAGTTCATGGCCAATACCTGGAGGATGAAAGCGTCCAATCAAATGGTGCAGAGTGTTTTTTATCTGGTTACCTACATGCGTCATACCTCCAACCTGGAACGGGCAATCGAATTTGCTGCCGATCATCTTGAACCTCCGCTTTCCCTTGATTTTAGAAAAATCCTGTGGGATGTGGAGACCGAAAAATACAGCACCATCCGCGAATCTGCCGATTCTTATTTGCAAGTGTGGAAAGAATGGGATAAAGAATTTGTAGAATCATTCCACCTCATCGAATCTTCGCTGTTTGAATCGTCGGAAGAGCGGCGTTTGGCCTTATTGGATAAATCACTGGATGTTATTCTTACCGGAACCTATGAAACCATGCTTCATTATGCCCATTCCTTAAAGTCGCCTATCACCATGCTGCATATGCTGGGAATCATTCTTCCCATTTTAGGATTAGTTATTTTGCCGTTAGTGGTCAGTTTCCTGAGTACTGGCGAAGGCTCCAGCCCCTTTACGTCGGCAATTTATATCTCTGTTTTGTATAACGTGAGTCTTCCCATAGGGGTTTTTTACTTGGGGAAAACAATTTTATCCAAACGGCCTGCTGGATACGGCGCTGTCGATATCGGTGAAAAACCCAGTTTGCAGAAATATAAGAATGTCGCTCTTCCCCTCAGCAGAAATTTCACTCTTTTGGTGAACCCGCTTTATTTTTGCATCATGGTTTTTGTGGTAGGCATGCTCATCGGATTTAGTCCATTGATACTGCATTCTTCCGGCATCGGCGATTTTGCCTTTGATCAGAATGGAAATCTGAAAATGCTGGATTATGTCTGTCCTCCGGAAATCGGTCCGGCTTGCACTGATGAAGAAAAAATCGGCCCCTACGGAATCGGCTCTTCCATTCTTTCGTTAGTGGTGGTTCTTGGTCTGGGCGTTTCGGCCGGCTTGTATTTCACCCTGCGCTCCAGGAACGTGATTAAAATCCGGCAGAAAACCCGTGAATTGGAAGACGAATTCTCTTCTGCCTTGTTCCAGTTGGGAAACAGACTGGGAGACGGCATTCCTGCAGAAATTGCTTTTGCCAAAGTTGCTGAAACCATGCGCGGCACCGTATCGGGAGACTTTTTTGCACTGACAGAAAAAAACATCACCAAGCTGGGGATGGGGTTGGAGCAAGCTCTCTTTGATTCAAAAGTTGGAGCAATCGTAAGTTTCCCCTCTCCGGTTATTGAATCGTCAATGAAAGTTTTGGTAGAGAGCATTAAGAAAGGGCCGCGTATTGCCGCTCAAGCGCTGCTGTCCATGTCCCGCTACATCAAGGAAATTCATGGCGTGGAAGAACGGCTGCAGGATTTAATGGCGGATGTAATCTCTTCCATGAAAGCGCAAATAAAATTTTTAACACCGGCGATTGCCGGGATTGTTATCGGCATCACTTCTATGATTTCCACTATTTTAACCAAGCTAAGCGCTCAGCTGGGCGCGTTTACGGCGGCGCAGGAAGCTGGCGGCGCTGCCGGCTTCGGCGATTTGCTGACTATTTTTGGCATTGGAATACCGACCTTTCACTTTCAGATTATAGTCGGAATTTATGTGGTTCAGATCGGGTATATTTTGACTGTTCTGAGCAATGGCATTGAGAATGGCGCCGATAAATTAGGCGAACGCTATGAATTGGGAAAGAATTTGATTAACAGCACCGCCTTGTATTGCGCCATTGCGGCTATTGTTATGCTGCTGTTCAACTTCTTTGCCAGCACTATTATGCAGAGGACTTTTGCGGTGTAAAGCGGCGAAAACATTATAAATGAGGTTCAGATTTAGCTTTTTAAGGGAGCGTAGCTTAACCTGGGAAAGCACTAGGCTGAAGTGTTTGCGCAGCAAACGTCCAGTAAGCTGTGCTTACTGTGAAACCTAGGCATCGTGGGTTCAAATGCCAGTAATCTCTGAAGGTTGTCGGCGTGAAAGTCCCACCGCTCCCACCTTTTCTTTACATTAAATAACCAGAAGCCATTGGCTTCAGCCAATGGACGAGTGGCTCTGGTTATTTATGTCACAAAGTGCTGGGTTTAGAAAGCGCCTGTTCAAGCCTCGCACTTTAGTGCGAGGTAAGGCGCTTTCCCGCACTTTGCTTACAAACCGCAAAGTTAAATTTATATACTTCATCTTTCTTATACTGTAAAGATGTCGCGTAAAAAAAGAGAAACGAAGCTGTCGTTACAGCATCCCAATACCTTAGTAGTCCTTAGTGTTGTTTTTCTGGTTTCAGTATTATCCATAATTACGATATTAGGTCCTTCTTCGGTGACCGGAAATACCATTCAGCCCCTTGGATATATGACCACGGGAGAACCATTACATCTTGCGGTGAAAGATGTTCCTGGATTGGAGCTTATATTTACTAATGCTGCAGAAACGATTAAGAACGGTAAAATCGTGGTTGAGGTTGATGATTCCATTTCTTTTGATCGCCCTTATGTCACAAAGTTTAATGTCACTTCAGCAGATAAATTCGGCCCTTTGCGTTTCACCTTTAAAGTAAAAGAACTAGACTTGTATGACAAAGGTATTGGTTTATACGACCTGCGCGTGTATCATGATAATAAAGAATACCCTACAGAATTGTTGAAACAGAGCTATGGTTACATATCTTATATCGCTAGTGTTCCTGACATGGGTAAATTTGTGCTGGGAAAAGTTGCTCCAGAAGAGAAAGCAGAAGAAATGGTCAAAGAACCCCTGCCAACAGAAGAAACAATAGTTTCTGAGCCGGAAACACCGCCGTCAGAAGAAGCAGTTCAGGAAGTTCCGGAAGAAGAGCCATTAGTTGGAAAAGCAGCAGAAGTGCCTGCAGAAAAAGAAGAGAAAGGAGTGTGGGCGCGAATTGCGGATTTCTTTAGAAGATTATTTTCGTAACTATTGTTTTGTAAAATCGCCTTCAATTGCTCCAAGCTTATTAAACACAATTTTCATTTCTGCGGTGGAGATTTTTACGGAGTGAGTTCGTAAGCCGATATTGAAAGCGCTCTTTTCATTTTCATAGACTTCCCTATCAACAAGAAGTTGAATCTTGTCTTTATGCTCAAAAGGAGGAACCGCGCCAATCTCACAGCCGGTCTTCTGCAGCACTTCTTCCGCAGTAGCCATGCGTATCTTCCCTTTCGACCAGCCTAACACTTCAGCAACTTTCTTTTGGTCGACTTTTTTATCGGCGGGCACATCGACAATAACCCACTCAGTTTCGTTGGTAAACAGCAAGGCCTTTATTCCCTGTTTCAGCTGGTCTCCTCTGGTCCTGGCAGCTTCTTCGCTGGTAATGACTGCTTCATGTTCCCTGTAGGTAGGATGGAGGTTTAACTTTTCAAAGAATTTCTTGATTCTGTTAACTTCTTCAATCGTCATTTAAGAAAAAAATAAGCCACCAATATATATTATTTTCTAAAAAAAATAAAAAAAAGAAGAACTAATATCCGCGGCAGGTGGCGCAGTAATAGCGGTTGGCGTTTTCCACCACAATCCGGTCGCCGCAGCCCTTGCAGCACCGCTGGATTTTAAACTTTTTAACTTCCTGAAAAATGTGTTGCTTCAGTTTAATCACCCTTTTTTGTAGAAGTTTCAGAAGATCAAGTCTTCACACCTCTTTTAAGAAAACATCCTTTTTTAAATTAGAAATTAAAATAAGTATATAAATGTTTGGATTTTTATCGACGAGAAAATAGCTTTCCAGAGCGTTGGGTGTAATCTTTTTAGAAGAAAAACAAAAACAACCCTCCAAAAGCTAGCATTCCTCCCCACACCACTTTATTCCAGTTGAAAACTTTTCTTCCGTCTAAAGGGCCGAAAGGAATCAAGTTAAATATCCCCAGCCAGATATTGATTGAAAAGCCAGTTCCAAAGATGTTGCTCTGCTGTGGAAACAAGAATAGCAATCCTAAAAAAATCATGGCTAAAACGTAATTAGTCGCCGGTCCGGCAGCGCTGATTAATCCATTTTCTTTTCTGGTGACCATCCCTGAAATCATAACTGCGCCAGGAGCAGCGAAGATAAATCCAATAAATACGGCCAAGGCTACAGCTAAATACAGCAACTGGTCCCAAGCGCGGAATTCTGCCGCGCATCCGTAGTGCTGGGCGACAAATTTATGAGCTAATTCATGCAGCAAAAAACCTAAACCGGCCGTGAATAAGGAAACCAGAAAAATAATTCCAAAATTGGGGGAGAAGACCCGGCTGATATTTCCATTCAAGATGCTTGCTCCAGAGTAAATGAAGGCAAAGGCCAAGGACAGTGCTAACCAAGCTTTGGCTATGTCGATAATCTCCGTCCGAGAAGTCCTGATTTTTCCTACGGTAATGGCTTTATTGGTCATCATGTTGAGAATTGTTTTCCCGGTCTTCAATAAGTTCCTTCAAGCGTTGCGCTTCTTCTTCCACTTTCACCAATAAAGTCAGATCGGCAAAGTTTTCCTGGGCGCATTCCGGACAATAGTAGTCAGAGGTATCTTTAATTTTGTACGCTGCTTCCTCAGTGCAGACCATGCATTTTTTAGCCATTATCTCCTCTTAAAAGACCCTTGCTTTAAAAAGCTTTTTCCTTATCAGATTTAGAAATCTTACCTATTTTTTCAGCAGGTACTTTTTTATCTCTTCCACTTCGTGTTCCGTCACCGCAGAACCGTTATATTTCGCTGCCCATAGTACTGATTCCACTAAAATCTCCCGGCCATTTTTTTGCTCGGGAATATAAGCGTCCAGAAGCCCCATCTTATACGCTACCCCTACCAGCTCTACCGAGCGGATGATCCTGATACTGCCGACTTCCCGGGCGAATTCTTTAATTCTTTCCTTGTTTACAGCAATAGGTTTGTTGAAACGCCGTTCCAGGAGCGCTTTCATCTCGGAGCTGTTTTCTATCAGCAGCCGCAAAGTGCGTTCATCCATGACCATGGCTTCAGCGTCAGCCTGCAAGGCGCAGACTACCGATTCAATTTCACCCGATTGGACCACTTCCATATTCTTTTTTCCTGCCAGGAAAGAGCTGTTGGCTATTCTGCTCAGCCGTTCTACTTCTGCAGAAGGAACCTTTTCATATACTTCCAGTACCCCGTCTTTAATCAATCTCAGGGCCTGCAGGGCTTCAAATTCAAAGCGCTTGATGTCCATTGGCCTGGTGACTAGTTCTTTTTTTACTGCCGGGGTGATGTAGAATTTCCCTCCGTACTTTTTCTTCAGTTCCGGAAGAATCCATACCAGCCGGGACATGACTAAGGAAATGATCGGCCCGGTGTCAAAGAATACTATTTTTTCTGCCATGTCATTTAATTCCAAAAAGAGCCAGCGCGCTCTGCATCCTTTTTTCTGCCGGAATACTTTCTTCATGCTGATCCAATGCCGTGGTTTTACCGGCATAGGCTTGCAAGTCCCAGTTGGATAGGCCCATCAATCCTGCCGCCTGCCCGATGGAGAGGCCTTTTTCAAATAATGCCGCGCTTTTCTTTATTTTAGCTGCATCCATCACATCCTGCAGATGCACTTTCACTTTGGCATTGCACTTCCTGACTAACTGGAATAAGGTTCTGATGCCGGCATTATACTTGCCTAATTGATTTTTTTCTAAACTGTTTTTGGCATTGCGCAGCTCCTGAAGAAGCTGTTGGTAATCCTTATTAGGGATAGAAGCTGCAATTTTGTATAAAGAATAAATAAGTACCGTGATAGAAATCAGATCCAGGTTTTTATGGACAGCTACATCTTCAATGCCATGGTCGCTCAAGATTCTAAGCTCTTCTACATCCTTAGTTTCCCGCTTCTCAAGGATAATAATGGCTTGATTTAAGTCATACAGAATTTCCTTCTTGATCACTTCTTCCATAGGGAAGGGGAATAATTTTGATTATATTAATGTTTGGTTAAGTTTTTAAAATGGAGCTGGTTTTGAATGAGACAAGGGCCTGTAGCGTAATCCGGTAGCGCATTCCCATGGCATGGGAGGAGTTCGGGTTCAAAAGGGTTCTTTCGCCAACCCGGAGCGAGGTGCGGCATTCGCTGCGCTCAGCCCCACATGCGAGAGGAACTTTGAAAGTCCCGACAGGTCCATTTCAAATGTCACGCCATTTGCGAGGCGGGGGGGATTTCGCTGTGCTCAATCCCCTTTTTTTATTCTTGAAGAGTATACCCCACTGCTTGCGGTGGGGGATACGAAGCAAGACCAAAAACTCCGCAGCCACACCAATATATCAATAGTTATCAGTCATACCCAGTAGCTTTGCGTTAGCAAAGTCACGAACGCAGTGACTGGACTTGCTGCGGGGTTTTTTATTCTTTAGATAGCTTTATATCTTTCTGAAATTACTCTTTACCTCATGGCTCTTGCTGTCACTCATATCATCCTCACTATCGTCATTCTCGATCTCTTCCGGCATTATGTTTTTGGCAGGAAGAAATTTCCTCGTTATTTGCTGGTTGTCGGAGGAGTTGCTGGTTTATTGCCAGACATAGACGTTCCTCTCAGCTGGCTGCTGAGCTTTCTCTCGGGAACAGCAGTTGATATCCATCGGGTTTTTAGCCACAGTATTTTCTTTGTATTCTTGTTCTTGCTCTTAGCGGTTGTTTTCCAGTACTATCAGAAAAACATGAAATGGGCGAAGATATTTTATGTTATTGCAGTTGGCTGGGCTCTTCATTTAGTTTTAGATTGCTTCTATGGCGGTTCGTGGAGTTCCATTCTTTGGCCATTATCCTTTTTCCTTTCTTTCTGCCCGGCATGGGACTTCCACCCTTACGCCTCTGGAATAGATGCCATTATCCTCGTTCTTTGGTTGGTTCACGAAGAAGTCCATAGCTACATTAAAGATTATTTTTAGAAGCATTAAACATATATGTTATAATGCACATATAGTAAAGAATATATACATTAGTTCCCATTTCACCCCAAAAAAGGAACGGTAATGAAAACTACGTTAAGCGCTTTGGTTACTGCCTTAACTTTAAGCAGTGCCGGTTGTACCACCAATACTTCCACTGTTTCTGTTTATGCGCCATCTGTAACTGCAGAAGGAGGAGATGTTAAAGACGGAAAATATGATTCCATTGATGATTTAGTTAATCCGCAGGATATCGAAAAACTAAAAGATGCCAGTTACATGGTCATAAGCGAATCGAAATATAAGAATCCCAAGGGGGAGATAGTCACTTTCCATAGCCTGGGCACGGCAGTTGTCTATCAGAATATTGGGAACAGGACCTATCTGGTTACTGCCAACCATGTAGTGCAGAATGATGATACCATTTATAATTTCTTTGGATGGAAGTACGAAAAGGTTTCAGAGGAATTTTATCTTCTGGAAGATTATGAAGTTAATGAACTGCACCGAGTTATGCGGAAATCCAGGGACAACGAAAAAGAAACTTTTTATGCGGAAGATTCTTCCGGAGAGAGAAGGGCATTGAATAATTATGTGATCAGAACTTCCAATGAGATTGAGGTTATTCTCAACTCCCTGAAGCCGAGAAAAGTTAAAACTAATGCTTATAACGAAGCAAAAGATCTGGCCATTATCAGCGTGCCAAAGGTGCATCATCAGCCGCTGGTGTATTTTGTCGGCAATGCTAAGGAATTGCAGACGCAAAATTTGGTTTACGTAACCGGCTGGCCCAAAGGGGTGGTAAAAACTGTCGCTCGCGGACATATTACTGCGGAGAATGACTCAAAACTGATTCGGAAGGATCCTAGAGCAAGATTTATTTTTGATGCTTCTATCAGCCCGGGAAATTCCGGCGGGGGCATTTTTGCGCTTCGTGATGGAAAATTTGAACTGGTAGGGCTTACCTCAGCCATGTATTTAGGAGCCAATGACCTTAACATTGGGGTTAAAATAAATGGAATCTCCGACGTGTTTAAAGGGAATTCCATCCGCTGCGTTCAGGGATGGAAATGCAATCTTTCTTCTCCGTATGAATTAAAATTGTGAGAACTGAATATATTTTCTATGGAAAAATGGGGCTGCGAGGACTTTCAGACAATATTGCCTTTTGAACCCCGATCGAGCGGCTTTCCGTAAGCAACCCGAACCGCTAATCATACCAGGTTAGACTACAGCCCCATGATTATTTTGGGGTAGGATTTATTTTATATATTTTTGGGATAATTTTCTTGTACGAAAGCATAAAGTTTTAAACAAACTCTATTCACAGCAGCAGTATGGCTTCAACGAGAATTATTAAAGAAATTAACTATGTTGACTTCAAGGAACTTATTGGCAAATATCCTAAAATAAAAGTCAACCGCCATGCTTATTTTAGATTGAACCAAATGCAAAGAAAAGTATATAAAGATGAGGTTTTATATCACTGACCACATTCCAAGAATTTAAAATGAAATCAAAACATCTTGATGCGAAAGGTAAAGGAGAAATGGATTACGATTATGCTAATGATGTTCTGTTTTTCAAGGTAAAGGAAAGGGATTATGATCATTCAATAGAATTAGAAGATCTTGTTTTAGATATCGATAAGGAGGGTTTTATAACCGGAATTCAGATTTTTGCTGCTTCAAAGATATTCGATGTTGATAGGGACTCATTGAGAAATGTAAAAAAATGGGAATTTAAGGTAAGAACGGAAGGAAAAGTTATTTTTATCCAATTAATGTTTGAAATGGTAAAGAGGAATAGAGTAGTAGAAAGAGGACAGAACTTAATTCGAGAGGCTTCTTCCTTGTTAACTGATTCCGAAGTCTTATGTAAGATGGAAGCTTAGCAATATTGGAAAATTCCTTCCAGCGATTTTATTGACGGCTGATATTGGTTATTTCTATCTATAATAATTGCATTCATTCCAACTGATTTGGGAGGATCAACATCGCAATTTATTTTATCTCCCACCATGAATGTCTGGAAAGGGCTAAGCTTCATCTCTTGTAAGATTCTTTGATAGATCCTTACATCCGGTTTTAGTAAACCAACTTCACAAGAAAATAAGGTTCTCTCAAAATAACTTTCAAGTCCTAAATCAAAAAATGGTTTTTTGTAGGGGGAAGCTAGGTTGGAAATCAGCCCTAGCCGAAAATTTCTTTCTTGTAATTCTCCAAGGACTCTCTTTGTTTCAGGGAACAGGACTGCAGATTCGGCCTCTTTTGTTACTTCATCTTCATAGGGCTGAAGATTGAGGTCTGCATCCGGTTTAATTCTTTTAACAAGTCCGGAAAGATCAGCAAAATCTTCTGTTAAGGCGATTTCTCTGGCTTGCTTCATTTCTTCAGGACAACAAAACAACATTTATATACCATTTTTCTTTCCTTC
>CAYJVI010000038.1:0-9606 GCA_964373595.1 uncultured Methanosarcinales archaeon
TTGTGACATAAAAGGGCTGGATACTCCGCACTAAAGTGCGGAGCTATCCGTCCTTTTAATGTATATAATCCACACCCTAAATCCTTATAAATTATTTTCATAAAATTATTCATATGAGGGGGTTGGTACTAGCAGTCATAATATCTTGTATGCTACTTCCTGGTGTCTGGGCTGTAGATCAGGTCATCATTAATTCTCAGGACTGGAGGGATATCTACACTGGAATAATCTATGCTCAGCTTACTGGCAAAGATGCCTATTACGTTGCAGAAAAAACCCAGGGGCTTCAACTCATTAACGAAGTCCTCAACAAGGAAAAAACCGATGTTTTGCTCATCGAATCGGAAAAACCGCTCATTTTTGGCTATCAATCGCATTTAGAAAATGCCGGCTTTACGGTAGAAAAATATGTGTCCCATGATCCCTCTGAAACCAATCTGAAATTTGCGCAAAAAGCGGCTGCTGAAGGAAATGTAAATGCGTTCGTGGTTGTTGATGCCGATGTGGGATCCGATGCTGTATCTGTTGCGCCATACGCAACCGTCACCAGAGCTTTTGTTATTTTTGCCAGCAAAGACCATAGCGAAAATATTGCCTCCATTCTGGAAGAACATGGAGAAAACATACTGCTCTATGGGCGTGTTGACAGGGAAGTCAAAGAAAAACTCTCTCCGCTGGCGACAACAATAATTAATACCGGCGATCGATATAAAGACAATATTGCCCTGGTGGAACAGTTCCTGTCTGAACACCCCACAAAACAGGTTATCCTTACCAATGGTGAACTCTTAGAAAAAGGATTCTTTAACGACCAGTTTCCACTTCTCTTAATTGGAACCAGTAATGTTCCAGAACAAGTGATAGATTTCATTCAGGAGTCAGGCCTGACTACAGGTGTAGTGGTTGGGTATGATTTATTTGCCAATGCCAAGAAAATCAGAGATATTACTGGTCTGAAGATCCTTCTCAAATATGGACAGGGCCGAAATTCAGAAATGTATGCCCTGGATGTTTTCCCCCTGCCAAAATACGATCCTCAGATTGACATTCAGAGCATCCGATATAATACTCTCAATAAACAGCTGGAAGTCACCTATGAAAATGTCGGCCGTGTACAGACCATGGTTCAGGCTCTTTCCCATACCATTAAAAGTGACAGCGCACCTGTTGCAGAAGTAGGAGACCAACAGCCGTACCTGCTGAATGAAGGAGATCTTATTACAGTTCTTTATGATGTTGATCTTACCTCATATATTGATTCTGAGCTTACTGTGGAAAGCACGGTTGTATTTGGTGAAAGTGCAGCCTCCTTAACCAAGCTATTTATAAAAAAAGAGATAGAAGTTGAAGTAGTAGCTGTTGAGGATTTCTCATCCATCGATATTGAAAAAGCAGCGTATGATAAGAATGCCAAAAGTTTTGAAATTACCGTCAAAAACAAGGCCGGCAAGAGTGTCTATGTTGACCTGGAACTGGTTGATCTGGTCATCGCAGGAGAAAAAGCAACCATCGGCGGAGAACAGCAGAAGATCAGCGGAGGCAAAAATGGCGCCTTCATAATCAAGGCTGATTTAGAAGAAGCAGATTATAATGATAACGAAAAGATAAAGATCCGCGCGCGGTATGGAGAGCAGCAAGGGATCCTCCTCAAAGTTTTAGAAAGAGAGTTCCCCCTGACCTTTACAGAAAGAAGTTATAAGCCGGTAATCCTCCTGATCATAATCTTTATCATCCTGTGGCTGATTATACAAAAAAGAAAAAAAAATAGATGGCATTCTTGAAAGAAGATTCACCTCAAACCATACTTGTATTCGTGGTGGTAGTATTTATCGTACTTTCTCTTATTCAGGTAATCCAGAGCCCGCAAAATGCTCTTACCAGCGCAGCTTTTATTAACGCACAGGGAGGAAATGTTACCTATGTCAATCTGAGCGCCTCCAAGAATTCGGGATTTTGGCAGGGATTTTTTGGTGAAATTACGGTAGATTTGTCAGCCACGGCAACTCCTTCAGCAACGGCGCAGGGCGGTTCAATAAGCAATGTTAATCTCACTCTTCCCTGTACGAATGGCGAGATTTATCTGAGTTCCAGTAAGAGTGTTACACTGCAAAACGTGGCTGCTGGTACAAAAGAATCAGTAGATGCGTTCTTAAACCTCAGCAGCAGCCATCAGGAATCCGGAAGCAGTGTTTTTAGCGCTGCCAGAAATTTTACGGTCGGTTCGACTGAAGTAACTAATGCGCCGGCAGCCTTTACCAAAGTTGAGGGAGATCCAGACAGCACTACTTTCACTTTAGGAGTTCTAAATAAATCAAATGTTCTGATCTTTGTAAGCAGCATCTCCCTGAATACTGCAGGATTTGATGGTGAAACACATGATTACCAGCTGATGGTTCCAGTAAATCAAAGCAGTCTTACGTATTATTTCTTTGTGGATTGTGAAGCAGCTGCTCCGGCACCTGCGCCAGTTCCTGCTCCAACCCCAGGACCAGAGAAAGGGGGAGGAGCTTTAGCGCCAGTAAAAGAAGCAGTTCCTCCTCTGGTGATAGAAATCATTGAAAAGGAAGGAAAACTGCTGGCCACCGGATATCCCATTGCTATATTGATTCAAAAAGGGGAAAAAGTGACTCAAAAAATCCAAATTAAAAACATCGGCGAGGGTGATTTAACGAATATTTACATGGTTCTTTCGGGATTATCATTAGATTTATTTACTATTTCCCCTGAAAATTACGAGCGATTGCTGCCAGGAGAGATTCACGATTTCATCATGGAGATTAGGAGCGATCTTGACCTTGGAACGTACAATATAGAATTACTGATTTTTTCTGATCAGGGATCAACTAAAATACCAGGGGTTTTAATTGTAAAAGGAAGGCAAGAAGAAAAACTGCCAGTAGTGGGAGCAGCCGCAGGATTTGCAGTTAGATATGGAAGAATTGTAGCCTATCTGCTGGTTTTCCTGCTGCTTCTTTTCTTAGTGTATGCGGCCTACCTCATTTTTAAACACCGTGAAAAAATATATCATCCCTGCACCATTGAAGACCTTCTGCATCATCATGAAGAAGGAGAATATGTTAGAGTGTTGGGACGATTAACCCCTCTGGGAAAAGATAAAAAAAAGGTATTTTCTAAGCTTACTGATCGCACCGGCCAGATTGATGTCCTCACCGATGACTTTGTAAAAGGAAAAGTAGAAGTAAAGGGAGTGGTACAACGTGATGATGAACAGCATAAATATGTTAAAGCTCTTCAGATTTGGAGAATTTTTTCTAAACGTGGTAAGAGAAAGAATCAATTATGGCTTCTTAAGAGCAAGGAAAAGAATCAAGATCTATAAAAAAATCAACCGTTGAACTCCCCGGTTTATAATCGCGCAGCAAAGCGGGAATTTTTATTTCATAATCATAAATGCCGAACTTTCCTTGTTTCAAAGGACTTACCTTGGTGATAAAGATCAGATCTTCCTTATCGACAACATCGTATTCTCCATTGGGGCCCTGTGTGTCGTCAGAGATATCCCAAAGAATTCCTGTTCTGAACAGAGTGCTATTTGTACTATTTATCACTGGAACGTCTTTTATTGCAGTATTAAAAACAAAGAAAGTTTCTTCCTCTCCGAGATTCTTTTCTTTTTTCTCTTTTTCCCTCCCGCCGTATAATTCATTGAGGGAATCATCAAAAGCAGCCATTCCCAAAATTGTATCAATATCCATAAAATCATTTTTTTTGAAATCAACAGTACTGCTTCCCCCCTTCCTTTTTTTTCCAATAGCCTGCAAAGAACTGAAATCAACATTGCTGTCGCTGTCGGCGATGAGAAGATTACAGCCAATAGTTTCTTTTGTAAATAATAGAGAGGATTCAAATCCCAAGGCAATAAAACTTCTCGCCGTTCCAACGTAAGTGTGATAGGCGCTGATGGAGATTCTTGTCGTAGCATTATTGTTGGTTTCATTTGATTCTAAAAGAGTATTTTTTGAATCGATTTTTATAGTAATATTATTGGGACCTATCTCTGCCTTCCAAAATTTAATCACTGAAACTGATGAAGAAGAAGGAATATTTATAGTGCTGTTTCCTATAATTACAACATCATCAAAAAATTCCACCAGCACGTTATTGGCGTTTTCGTTGCCAAGATTATGAATGGTTGCGTTGATTGTCACATTTTCTCTTTCGAAGGGATTATTGTTACTCAAGATCAGGTCTGATCTATTGACCTTAAAATCGACAAAACCAAGAACTGAGGGAAGCAGCAACAAACATAAAAAGACAATAATGTTCTTAGTCTTCATGGTTCTCTTTTTTCGCCCAGCGCCATTTTTGCAAAAGTGTCGTGCGCCGATTTTACTTTTTCTAAAAAATGTTTCTCGTCGATGTTTCCGGGAAGAAGCTGAGCGTATAATGCTGCCGCTTCATTAAGATGATATTTTAAATTAAGGAAATCGTTGTTGTCTGTACATGATGGAAACTGATTTATTTTCAGGAGAAGATGAAGTTTTTTGTGTAATCTTTCAACCTGTTGCAGTTTACCCCCGCTCTTGGATGAATGCTCCAAATGTGACTGAAGAGCATGATAATGGGCAACTGCCTGAGGATAATCAAAAGAGTGGACATATTCGGTCATTTTTTCAACCAAAGAAGAAGTTTCGGCGCCAGCCAAGGGAACTAACCCGGCCTTGCCATATTCCCGGACGGCGTAATCAGCATACGGAAGCGCGGTCTTGCTTTTCTCTTCGTTTTTTCCTTCTATTTTTTTAGCAAGGCTTTGCAGTCGCCAAAATCCAAATAAAAAAATGGAAACAAGAATAGTCACAATAATAGCCGCTCCAGTCTTGAGGTGATTCTGCCAGGTAAAAAAACCAATAAGAGGCGGTTTGACAATTTCAAATTGGGCAGAATTTTTGCTGGTAAGATTTTTATATCGTGCCGCGACTTCTACTGTGTACATCCCCGGTTTTGCCGCCGAAGGCATTTCTAATTCTCTTACGGTAGTGAGGCGAAAGATTCCCCCTTTAGTTTCAACAGCTTTGGTTACGACACTATCAAAGGTGTCTTTGACCATATACTCAATGGTAACATCAACAATGGCAATGTCGTCTTCATTCCCCCGAAGGATAATATCGCTTTCTACCAGCACCGCTTCTCCCGAACTGATGCGGGCATATTTGGAAGGGATCAGTATTTCAAGAAAAAGTTCCGATGGTTCTGCTGCCGCCATCGAAGCGAGGAATACCACGATAAAACTACAGACTATAAACATCCAGTTCTCCTTTTTCATTTTTTTTCTCCAAGCAGGATGCGGGAATAACGGTCATGGGATTCTTTGATAAAAGCCAAAAAATTCCGCTCTTCCTCAGAAGCATTCGGAATAATTTCATTGTAAAGATCGGCAACTTCATTCAGGAGATAGCGCAGATTAAGATAATCGTCTTTGCCAATGCAGGCCTGAAGCTGGTCTTGTTTTGCCAGCAGAGCAATTTTTGTCTCCACTCTCCCCAGAGATTTGGCCGCTGATTCTTTTTTGAAAGCAGCAAAATCTTTATGTGTTGATAGCAAGTGGTATATTTTTACTGCCCGATCGTAATCAAATTTATTAACCGCAGTATCAACTTTTTCCAAAATGACCGCAATGGTGGCGTCCTTTAACGAAGTCAAGCCAGCGGTTTTGTATTCCTTCACCGCATAGTGCGGATAGAGCACTTCTTCCCGGCTTTGATTTTCTGTTGATATTTCCCTGGAGGTCTTGCTCTTCAGTTGGGCTATTTTTACCGCAAATTGATCGACAAAGTCCCGCACCGATCTCTTTTTGTGATCAGATAGATCTGTTTCCAGCGGCACCTTTTTTCCTTTCTCAACATAAACAGAGGAATAAACCAGGATCCCTGCTATGAGAAGTATTCCTACCGCGATAGCAAGGTCATAAAAGGATACTTTATCAACAAGGGAGAACACACTCGATCCAGTGAGTGCATTGGTGTCTTTATTACGAGCATAAAGCGGCAGTATAACCAGCGTTACCGTATCTTTTATGTTGTCTGGATCAAGTTCCTTCGTAATTATGTACATGTAACTGTGAGGATTTCCATCGGCAGCATATTGAAGAAGCGGATCTTTATCCAGGACGCGAGCTTGTTTTTCCAGAATCATTTCATCTACGGAAGAGGCTATCTGCTTGGGGATATATTCTACTATCGTTGCCTCGGATAGAGAGGGATCATCAACAGTAACTTCCTTATTCACCAAAAGAAGGGTTTCTGTTTTTCCATTAAGATAGGATATTTCCAGCTCCTGCACGGTAGTCCTGACCGTAACTTTTCCCTGAAACTCGGACACTGCAGAAGCATATTTTTCTTTTTCTTCGGCGGATATTCCTGATTTTTCCGCGAAGGAAGCAAAAACTGAAGAAATAGTCTCATCTTTGAGGAGAAGAGCAACGGATTCCTGATTCCTGGAAGAAACAGAGGTGATCATATTCTTTTTTATTTGATCCATTTCTGAAAGAATAGTTTCAAATTTCTCCCTTGTATGCACCTCAGAAAAATCACTGCTTTTGAGTTCTCCTAATTCCTCCTTTTTCTTAAGCAAGGAGCTTTTTCCATCTTTAATCCTGTCCAGAATAGTCAGCAAGGGAAATTCTTCATTTTTTTCTTTTAGTGCTGGACGCAGGGAATTGAGTTCTTCAAGAAGTGAGTTTACGTTCTTGAGAGCATTATCTATTTCCTGCAGGGAAAGTACTGGCTTGAGTTGTTCGTTGCCGGAGTCATTATTTTGAATAACCAGATTTTGCGTTGATGAACGATCTAAAACTCCGGAAACAGTTACAGAAACTTCCGTAGATAAAGATCCCTCATTTCCTGCCTTGTCAACTGCTGAAATACTGTAATAATAAGTTTTGCTCCCGACAACATTTCCATCGATATAAGTCGTCTGGGCAGTGGTTTCATAGAGAGACAACCCGGTATCATCTTCGCTGAGCCGATACACATTAAACTGAACAGCGTCATCAGCTTCATATCTCCAGCTTACTTTCACGGAAGAGCCCTTTCGTTCTGTTGCCGTAACCAGAGTTGGAGCGGCAGGAGGCTGGGTGTCAATGAGAAATACGTTTCCGCTGCTAATAAAAGTTCCCGGATTGCCGGTCAAATCAGCTGCTGAAAAACTAAAAGAGCATACTTCATTGACATTGGCCTGATCTATAATGATGTATCCCTTCCACGAGGCACTGGAGCCGGTAAGAGGAACGCTAACAGTGTTCCCGTTGCAAGCATAGGAAAGCGACGGCACGGGTTTGACTGGTTCTGAGACAGTTACTGTTACTTCTGTTGTTCCTTCCCGTAATGGTGAAGGCTTGCTTAATTTAAGGGCAGCAGTGGGCGGAGCATTGATTTCTACAGTAATTTTATAGTCTGCTTGCGCTTCATTTCCAGCTAAATCTTTGCAGCGAACATAGAACTGATACAAATCATCAGCTAAATTTTCAAGAGATGCCTTATGGGTTGTTCCTCCCGTAATTTGAAAAGAGGAAAGCTGATTAGCATATGCAACATTGGGAATACCGCTGTATTTGCAGCTTGCTTCTTCATTGGTGATCACTTCAAGAGTAACATATGGCGCGGGGATTACGCCGCTGGGGGAATGACTTTGAACAACTGGCGGAGTAATATCATTGGCATACACGGTAATAGTGCTTGTTGCCTGTCCAAGAGAATTGCCCAGATCACCGGAAGGGTTACTAAAACCAAGGTAGAGTGTATATGTTCCCGGCTTATCAGTGCATTGCACTAGCCATGAAGGATTCGCAGAAGAAGCGTTGGGCGCAAGAGTGCCAAGTTGTATTACAGAATTGGGGATAGAAAGGGCATTGTTGGGAGCAGCTAAAAGGGTAACCGTTACATTCTCCAAGGTTTGATTTTCGGTATTTTTAATGTTTAGTGCAGTAACACTTACATTCTTGGGATAAATTCCGCAAAGATTCGCTGATGATGGAGAGAGAGCTTCAACAGAAAAATGACTAGCGTAAAACAAAGGGATACACAGTACTGCCATCACCAATCCCAGCAAGATTGCCTTTTTCATTGTGGTTCGTTTTACTAGCTTGTTTCATCGTACCACCTCTTTTTTACAGATTACTATTTATTACTCATCTGTTTATGACTCATCTTGATTTTCACTTTTCTTTGATTCTTTGGATGAAGTTAATTCTTGAAGCAACATTTTGTCATCTTGAAGCGCTCTTTCTATGCAAATCTCCAGATATTTGTTTAAAGGAATATTCTTAAGAATAGAGATTATCTTAGCCTGGGAATGCAGCTCTTTCCGTAAATCAATGTTCACCCTTTTTACCACAATACAAAAATTAGAGGGATAATTTTTATAACCTTTTCTATACTTGAGTATGTTATAACAAACAATATTTTCATCATATTCATGATAAATTATCCTGATCAGAACCATATAAATCTGAATTGGGATAAATAAATTACAAAACTCATAATGTATTAATATCATCTTAAAGAATATAATCAATCAAATAAATGTTTATATTCTAGAACTGAATTCTATTCTTCGCACGCATAGTGCAAAAAAAAACAAGAGGGTGGTATTATGAAAAAAAGGGTGAAGATGGTAGTAGTATTTGCTACTATAATAATTTTAACATTAGCGTATATGGCACAGGCAGTAAACAAAGCTGATGCAGTTACAAATACTTCGGTAACGACAGGTTTATCAAGCAGGTTTGTCTCTACTGGCGCTGGAAGCCATGGCGCCCAAGGTGGAAACGTGACACACTTAAACGTATCCACAACGCGAAGCACTATTAAGTGGGCCGGTTACTTTGGTCAGGTTTCAGCAGTGTTGCGATTAGGATTTGGGAGCGATATATTATTTAGTTTTGGTAATGCGAATATAAACCAAACCAAGACTGTTTTTGCGGCACCAGATGCTGCATTTGACTTCAGCAACCTACTGGCAGCAACTGCGGCAGCTGTTGACTCTGCATGGGGATTCGCATCTGCACACGCCGACTCAGCAACATCATCCCATACCGGGTCTGACACGATTGCGACAGTAACAGCTGTACCGACAATAAATCTTAGAGCATTTAACAATCTTACTGCAACCAGTAATTTTAGTGCTCTTATCGCCTATAGGAGCGGCCTGTTTACCGATGGTGGGGCTGCAGCAGAAGAGACCAGCTATGCCTTTGGAGTAGCGGTGAATGCAAGCCAGAGAGACTTTAGAAACTTCTCCCAGGTAGACTACGAATTAGTTGTACCTGTAAACAACTCAGGTGTCGGCGGAGTGCAGACGTACTTCTTCTTCCTGGATGTAGAATAAAGAAGAATTTTTAATTTTTTTCTATTTTCTTTTTTAGTTATTCTTTTGATGATTTCAATACCTGACTTGCGGAGTAAAATTAATTGAGTGTTCTAAAGAAACGCCCAGAGATTTTACAATGGGGTTAAAAATTTCCCCATTATCTATTTCTTGGATTCCATATTTTAACCTCTATAACTCTTTCTTGAAATTACAATAAACATAACACAACAATATTTTCTTAAGAGTTATAATCAATCAAATAAATGTTTATATTCTAGA
>CAYJVI010000039.1:0-9449 GCA_964373595.1 uncultured Methanosarcinales archaeon
CCGAGGGAAGGATTTGAAAGACTATGCTGAGATGGTAAGTAAAGCATCTAACAGCGATAAAATTTTGCGATTATGGTTCGATAGAAGCACTTACACTTCACCTGTAATGCGGTCCTTGGTGCTTTATAGTAGTGATGACCTTTCCTTCGTTTTTGGTGACGACCTCCTTGACGACCTCAGTGGCCGTCTGGTCGGGGTAGCGCAAGAGCTTTCCTAAGGAAAGTCACGAACGGAGCAAAGCGGAGTGACTAGAGCGCACGTCGCGAAAAATCTGAACCTAGAAAGACAACTCCATACAGAGAACAAGGCATTCTACACCATCAAACTCTCATAGCAACCTTTATATAAATTCTTTATTTTTCTGTCCGTGATGAAAAAACAGGAAAAAATCGTCATCACCGCTGCGCTTCCCTACGCTAACGGCCCTATCCATATAGGTCATCTGCTGGAGTACATCCAAGCAGACATCTATGCGCGATTCCTGAAACTCTCCGGCAAAGACGCCTTATACATCTGCGCTTCCGACATGCACGGCACACCAATAGAAGTGAACGCCAGGAAAGCAGGAGTTGAACCGGAAAAATTTGTGGAGAAATACTGGAAAGAACATCAGCAGGATTTTGCTTCTTTCTTAATTGCGTTTGATAATTATCATAAAACCCATTCCCGGGAAAACAAAGAATTGTCGGAATATTTCTTTACGGAATTAAAAAAGAAAGGATTCATTTACAAAAAAAGCATGGAGGTTATTTACTGCCGTAATTGCCAGCGTTCTTTGCCGGATCGCTATGTCCGCGGAACTTGTCCTTTGTGCGGAATTGCAGAACAGTATGGCGATGTCTGCGAAGGCTGCGGCAGTGTCTTAAAAGGAACAGATCTGCTGAATCCCAAATGTTCTTTGTGCGGGCAAACTCCGTCCATAAAACTAAGCCAGCATTATTTCTTCAGATTAAGCGCCTTTGCCGGCAAACTGAAAAAGTGGATCAATTCCAAAGACGCAGACTTGCAGCCGGAAGTCAAAAACTGGCTGAAAGGATGGCTGGACAAAGGGCTGGAAGACTGGTGCATTTCCAGAGATGCCCCTTACTTTGGCTTTGAAATTCCCGACAGCAAAAAAGAATGCGGGGAAGTGAAATATTTTTACGTCTGGCTGGATGCACCCATAGGATACATCTCCTCAACCAAAAATTACTGCGATAAAAAGAGATCCTGCCAATGGGAAGATTACTGGAAAAAAGGGCCAGCGTACCATTTCATCGGCAAAGATATTTCTTATTTTCATTTCTTGTTCTGGCCGGCCATGCTGATGGCTATGGATATCCCCCTGCCAAAGTTAACAGTACATGGATTCATTACCGTCAACGGCCAGAAGATGAGCAAATCAAGAGGAACATTTTTTACTGCCAAAGAGTTTCATAAATTGTACGGCGCAGAAGCACTGCGTTTTTACTATGCCAGCCACTTGCAGAGGAAAGTGGTTGATGTTGATCTCAATTTCGATGAATTTGTTGCCGTCGTTAATAACGTGTTAGTCGGCAAATTAGGTAATTTTTGCTACCGCTCTTTGATCTTTGCCGAAAAGAATTATGCAGAGTTGCCTGCGCCGGCGGAGAATAAGGCCCTCACAAAAAAAGTCCTTTCTCTGGCAGGAAAAATAAAGAAAAATTATCTTGCTCAGGATTACCATGCCGCCATAAAAAATATTTTGCTCATCGCTGATCAGGGAAATGTCTACTTCCAGAAAGCTGAACCATGGAAAACTAAAGACGAAGAAAAAACAAAAAAAGCAGTATCCTGGTGCCTCAATCTGGCGCGCAACTTAGCTGTTTTGATCAACCCGGTCCTTCCTGAGTTTAGTGGCAAAGTTTTCAGTGCTATGGGGGATGAGAATGTTGTTTTTGACGATATCAATTTCAAATGGAACGGAAAAGTCAAGAACGTTCCTTTGTTAGTCAATAAAGTAGAAATCGTACGCAAGGAAACATTTCCGCTGCGCTTAACGGTGGGGAAAATTCTGGAAGTCAAAGATCATCCTAATGCTGACAGTTTGTATCTCTTGGAAGTTGATCTCGGAAAAATTGGCAAGAAACAAGTGGTGGCAGGATTAAAAAAATATTTCTCCAAAGAGGATCTGCAAGGACGCAAAGCAATTTTCGTCGCTAACATGAAACCAGCAAAACTGCGCGGTGAAATGAGTGAAGCCATGATTCTGGCGGCAGATGACGGCGTCCATGCAGGAATACTGGAAGTTCAGAAAACTGCTCCCGGAGAAGAAATGCACTTTGAAGGTACGGAAAATGCGCATGCTGAAATTACTTTTGATGAATTTATGAAAATAGTAATGGAAGTTCGCGCCGGAGAAGTGTGGTGGGAAGGCAAGAAATTAATCTCAACTCTGGAAGAAGTGAAAGTGCATGGCGTGAATGACGGCGCCAGAGTGAGGTAGGTATATCCTAAACAACATATCCTAAACAACAATACTCGTGAAGGTAAGGCTGTAGTCACGTACATAACCGTTAACAGCCCAAACTTTTATATACTGTTATTCTTTCCTGATAGCTGATAGAATGAAGCTAAAAAGGGGTCGTTGTAGTAGAGGTTTCGTTAGTTTTTTTCCTCTTGGAAAGCCCTTCTCTTCCAGTCGGGGGCAGGTGAGTGTTTTCATCATCATCGGCATCTTAATTTTATTCCTTTTTTCCGGCGCCCTTTACCTTACCCAGAGAGTAAGCAAGGAAGAAATAACTGCAGAAGGAGAACCGGTCATTGCGGCAGTGCCGCAGGCGTTCCAGCCAGTTCAATCTTTTACTGAAGACTGCCTGGCTCAAACCGGAAGAAGAGGCCTGCTGGTTCTCGGTCAGCAGGGCGGTTACATTTATCCTGAATTTGTGGGTGAATTTTCTGCTTCTGATCCGACCAATGCGCAGGGCATAGATCTTGAGCCCTTAAAAGTCCCTTATTGGCATTACAATGCTCTTCCCAATGAAGAAAGCAGTGTTTCCTATGCTTCACTGCAGCCCTCGCTGCATTCTCAAGACGATCCTGAAGCCAGCATTGAGACGCAGTTGTCGCGATTTGTAGAGGAAAACCTCAATGCCTGTCTGGATAATTATGCCGGCTTTCAGGAACAGGGTTTTGAGATAGAAGCGCCGGCATTGCAGCAAGATTCTGAAGAAATCAAGGAAATCATAGTTACGGTTGCTGATGAATCAGTCAATTTCTGGCTGAAGATGAAAGTCCAAGCCAAAAAAGGCGACGCTGAAATTTCCATGAACCAATTTTATGTTCCCCTGCCGCTGCGATTGAAGCATTACTATGATGCTGCCGCGGAAATTGCCCGCGTAGAAAAAGAGCATCGTTTCCTGGAGCTGCAGGCTTTAGATTTGATCACTGCATATTCAGCCGTTGATTTTAACAAATTGCCCCCCATGGATCAGGTAACTTTTGATTTCATCCCTACGGTGACATGGACGGAAGCAGGGGTTAAAGAAAACGTGAAAAGCTTATTCACTTCCAGCGTTCCTCTGCTGCGGCATGCGCAGAGCACCAATTTTTATCGATATGAATATGCACCGGAAGAAGATACGCCGGTAAGCCTTCATGAACTGTATCAAAAAAATTATGATAACATGATTCTTCCCCTGGAGATCGGCAAAAATGTGGAAATTAATTTTGATTACTTTGGCTGGGAGCCGTATTTTGATATGAATGATAAAGGAGGGAATATCGAACCCAGTTCTTTCCATGCGCCCAGCGTAACTCCCCTTCCCCCTATCCCGCTTACCGTAAACCATTATTATTCTACCTACGATCTCAGCTATCCGGTCTTGGTTACTATCCGTGATCCAGCTGCATTGGAAGGGAGAGGGTATACTTTTGCCTTCGCCCTGGAAGCAAATATCCGCAATAACGCTATCCCTCCTGAAGGGCAGGTTCAGCTGCCGCCGGTTGCGCTGGAACAGAAAAGCATGGCCTGCGATCCCAATAAGAAAAACACTCAGCCTCTCAAGACGCTGGTAGTTGACAGCGCAACTCTTGAACCATTAGAAGCAGTACAGATTGGTTTCACCATTCCAGAACAGGATGATTGTGTGATGGGGCTTACTGATGATGATGGTGAATTTGAAAGTACTTACCCTGCAGTCTATGGCGGCGTAGCCAGTTTCATTAAAGATGAGTACTTGACTAACTTTTATCCAGTTGATACCTATAGATTCCGAGAGAGCCCGGGCGTTATTGGCTATGCGGCAGCCGGAACTTCTGACTTGGTCGTGCCTCTTCATAAACGAAAATTAATTAACATCTCTTTCCGAAAGAAGAATCTGGAAAAATGCATTGAAGATGAGGATGGAGAGAAAAACTGTTTCACCCAAGGACTGTTTGCAGTGGCCGGAAATCCGGTGTATTCTTACCAGCCCGAACAATTAGATGAAACCCATCACTGGATTTTCCCGGGTACTGCCAGAGGGTTGGATGAAGAGGAATCAGGTACAGTTGTTTTAAAGCGGGTTGGGGATGTTGTTCCAGGCGTTTTTGGGGATGAGTTTTCTGCCAGCGCCAGCGCGGCAGGAAAAGGAAAAGGAAGGCTGGAACTTGTTCCTGGCGTGTATGAAGTTAATGCCTTTGTAACTACCAAAAAACCTCTCACCATTCCGGAAGAAGAGCGCTGTCTGGGGCTGACTTGCTTTACCTTGGGAGAACAGGTGCTGGACGAACTCCTGGAAGGGCAGATTTTCTGGAATGAATCCGCGAGTTACCTGACCATTACGCCGGAGCAGTTGTACTCAGCTGACGAAATCACCTTTACCATTTTAACTTTTAATCTGGAAAATGTTCCTCAGGAGGAGCACGTCAGGATTTTGGAAGATCTTCAGGTCATGGGCGAATTAGGGCGCCTTTCCAAAGTATTGCGGAAAGAGCTGGAACCGGTGTTTGGATAGGATGAAACAAAAAACAGGACGGAAAGCATGGAGCTTTGCCGGAATTTTTATGGTTCTGTTAGTCTTGAGCATGCCGTTCTATTCCGCCAGCGCTTTAGCTGCAACCGTGCAGATAACCCAAAACAGCGGAGAGGACGGAATTGAAACTTTTATCGACGCAGAAAGCGATGTATGGACAGTTGAAGCGCTGATAGGCGGTCCGGGAACGCCGGCAAATGGAACTATTAATCCTGAAAGCGTCCGCATTAAAATTGGCGACAGCGACGCTCCTTTCAGTTCCTGTTCTCAAAGTCCTCTGGGCTATCTTTGTAAGTACCTGAGTCCGTTAACTGATGGTGTAAAGGAAGGCGAATACGCATTTCAGGTTATCTACAAATATCTAAACCAGGTCGGCAAGACCGAAACCGCTTCCAATGGTGATGTTATCAGAGCAGATGGTTCTGCGCCGCAAATATTTTTCCCGGCTGGAAGCGTCAAGCAAAATAAGGAGGGGAAACTTCAAATTGATTTCACGGTCAATGATAAAAGACCGGGAGTCCCTTCTGTTGGTTTAAAACAAATCGATATTATCGATACTGATTCTGGAACAGTGCTGCAAACCATTGCTGAATTTGCGGAAGGACAGGAGAAATTTGGCTACGCTGCAGACGGGAAGTTTTCCGGAATCCTGCAGGCGCAGTTAAGCGGCGAAGGAATGAAGAGAATCAAGATTCGCGCTGAAGACGGATTGGGGCATAAAGGCAGCAGTCCTTCTGTTTCCTTCTTTGCTGATTTTGTCAAGCCAGAAGTTAGTGATATTAATTTTACCAAGTTTGGAAATTTCATCGGACAATTCACCGGAAGAACCGATATTGTTGTAGATGTAGTTGAATCGAGTGTTCCTGCGGTGAAAGGATTCTCGGATCAAGCTGAACTGAAGGGAAATGAAGCAGCCTGCGAAGCTGATGCGGAAGAAGACAAATTATGGCATTGCGCCTGGAAGAATGTTGAAGTCAAACCTGCCAGTACCGTAACTGTTTTAGTAGTTGCAACTGATGAGAAAGGCAATACCGCAGAACGTTCCCTTTCCACTTCCTTTACCGTCGATGCTTCTCCGCCCAAGATTAAATTTTTCGGCACGAAACGGCAGTTTGAAGGCAGCTACCTGAAGAGCGGCGAGAACAGGATTATTCTGCAGGCAGAAGATCAGGGAGCAGGAATTTCTGCCGAGGGCATACGCGCAAACTTAGGCGCATTTGGATTGAGCAATTTTGCTGAGCCTACCGCCTGTGAAGAAAAAGAAGGAATATTGGAATGTTACTGGGATGTTGATGAGAATATTAACGAAGGCGTACTTACTTTTGGCTTGTCTAAATTTGAAGATAATGTGGGCAATGAAGGAGAAGCTCCCGAATATGAATTCTTAGTTGATAATACCGGCCCTAAAGTTGAAGAGATGGAAGTCTTTGGCGTTTCCGAGGTCGGCGATAAAAATTACTTCCAGAGCAATGATCGGTTTAAGATGGTCATGAGAGTTTCTGAAGCCAGCGGCTTGCGCATCTTAGTGAATGTGAATGATGCAGTCTTAGATGCAGAAACAAAATATCCTGCCAATGACTTTATTGATGAAGATGGCTGGCAGATGTTTACCGAGGAGGATTGTGAACGGAAGGAAGGGCGCTGGGAATGTGTCTTGGAAACAGATCCCATCAAGAGCGGTCCGGATTCGAGTGTGGAGGTCGAAGTTCGTGTGCAGGATACTGCCGGAAATGATGCCCGCAGCTGGCCCCTGCCGCAGGATGAGCCCAGGAATGTGAAACAATTCAGAAGCCGTGATGAGAAAGCCGAGCTTACTATTGAGATAATTGGATTGCTTACCGAAGATAATCCTGATTATTGGGAAGTGCGCAATGTTGTTCCTCTCGGAGGAGCAGGCGCTTTTATTGATTTAGATACCACGCCATTAACGTATACGCGATTGCCGTTTAAAGTTAATCTTAATTCTGATTTAGAAAATGTGCAGGCTTTAAATATAGAGTTAGTCAATTGTGTCGCGCAAGGCGCAGAAGAGGGCGAAGAACAAGCGGTAACCGCTGCTGCTCCGACGGTAAGCAGAGCATTGTTGTATGGAGGAATTACACCGACGGGGGATTATGCTCCTACGCCGAATCTTATACTTGAATTTGAGCCGTTTGATGGCCGAAGCTTATTCCAGATAGGACAGAAAGAGGAAGCAGAGTTTGAACGGCAGGAAGTTCCCTTTGTGTGTACGCTGAAAATCTTTTCTCAGGTCGGCAAGAATGCGGTCAGAGCAGCAGAAGTGCAGGAAGTGGAAGTATTAGTTCCGTTTGCATTTTCTGTTTTAGGAGCGCAGGATGAGAATCTAGAGCAAGTGATTCAGAATGCTAAGGACGATATTAACGCTGCCTGGGATGTTATCGGAGTGATGGCGGAGATATTGAAGTGGATAGATTATTTAGTGCAGATTTATAATATTATAACTAAGATAGTGCAATTATTTAACACAGCAGGAGCTGCCGGTGATGCACTTCAGGCGAATCCTTTTGGGGGTAAAGCTGAGCAAGTTGCCTGGTGTTTCGGATTTAACAGTGCATCGCAAGGTGCTGATAAAGGTGTGGCTATCATTGATAAAATTGTGCAAGTGTTATCTTGCCGGCCGACCGGAAAAGCTGATCTGGGGTGGTATGGAGACTGGCAGAAGAAGGTTCTCTCACTCTATAATGTGGAAATCTTAAAAGCGCCCGGCGATCCAGCGGGAGCAGGACAATATATGCCCTCCCGCGACATCAGGGACAATCTTTACCTGTCCATAGCCGGGTTATGCATTCCGGGAATCATTAAAAATGTCGATGAGATCCGGCAAATAAAATGCCGCAAGATTGTCTGTCTGGAAAATGAAGTGCGTTCCGGTTTAGCCACGGTAAGCATGTGCGAGGGATTGGAAGATTTATTGATGTGTAAATATGTGTTCGGTGAATTGTGGTATGTGCTTCCCTTTTCGCAGTTTTATGATTCCGTAGTTCAGGCTTTGTATAAATCATTTGCTGATCCTTTTGCTGCTGCTCATACCTTAACTATAATTGGCTGTGGAGTTTCTTGCAGTATTAGCGGGACTATGTCTGGAGCTTGTACCGCTATCCATTATGTGTGGCAAATTTTTGACACACTTGAACAGATTGCCGGCTTTATTACGACAGTCATCGCTGATTTTGGCCAAGGAGGATTGAACTATTGTGATGCCGCAGGAGTGGATGTGATATGATGAAAAAACCTCTGTCCAAAAAAATAGGACAGATGTCCAAAAAAACTGGACAAGAGGCAGATAAACTAGATGGTAAAATTTCCTGGTGCTTACAACAGAAAAATGGTATAGAGTTAGTTGAACCTAATGATAATCTCAGTACTGCCTATCTTAGTGATGCGGATGACTCTCTTCTCGCCATGGATAAGATTACTGGAAAATGGAAAATAGTTACTGCATATTACGCCTGCTATAATGCTTTGTATGCTTTATTGATGAAAGCTGGCATAAAATGCGAAATTCATGATTGTACTCTTGCCTTAATGAGTTTGCTCGAATTTACAAAAGAAGAGAAGGTTTTCATCCAGGCTCTTAAGAAACAACGAATTGATGTCCAGTACTATCTCAAACCTGCCTCAGAGATTGATACAACCAAGGTGAAGCAGTTTGTTATCCGCTGTAAAGTTTTGGCAAAGCTCTTAGTTGAAGATAAAGTTAAGGAGGTCCGCGATCATCTAGCCAAAAATGACTAATATTAGCCAAAATATTGCACATTCGCTGGAAGTGTTAGTTCCTTTTACAAGAAATTATGCCAAAGAGATGCATGCCAGCGAAATCTCCAGAGTTCTAAGCCTTCCTCAAAGGACGGTAGCTAGAAAGTTGGAAGTGTTGCAAAAAACCAATCTATTAAACTATAAAAAGGCGGGAAAAAACAAATCTTTCTTTTTTGACCTCAATCTGGTTTCGTCTTTTTCTTTATTGGAGATGGTTGAATGTTATAAAGAGATAATCTTCTTGTTAAAATATCCTCAGATGGGATTACTTCTTAATGAATTAGCAAAGAACTATAGTATTCTTTTATTTGGTTCGTATGCAAAAGAAAGGGCAAAAGAAAATTCCGATGTTGATTTAGTGATACTTGCAAGAAAGACGTCAAAGATAAAAGAGATCATAACCCGTTATCCCTTTGAAGTTAATGCTCATTATATTACCCTTTCTTTGTTTGAGAAAAGGTTGAAAACAGGATGGCCCTTAGCAAGGGAAATAGCAATGGATCATATTTTGTTTGGGGAGAAAGAAAGAGTTATAAAATCTCTAATCAATTACTATAAAAAATGAAAAAAGCAGTGATGACGTTGGTACTTTTGCTTAGTTTGATGGTTGTTAGTGCAAGGAATGTGGAGAGATTGCAATGAAACGATTGCTGTTAGATACGAATATTTATGGATTAATTGTTGTAGATCCAGAAAGGAGAACCATTCATGCCGCCA
>CAYJVI010000040.1:0-9291 GCA_964373595.1 uncultured Methanosarcinales archaeon
TTCTCCACATACTCCAGCGCTTCTGAGGTATTCTCAAAGAACAATGGCCCTTTTTTTTCTTTGTCTCTCAAGAAAGCATAAAATTCTTTGTCTTTCAGCAGGGTCATTTTAACATGCTCATGCAGGCTGCTGAGGATAACCAAACCGCCTTCTTTCTGTTTTTTCTTGATGAAACTTACTAACCGGACTACTCCGGTGCTGTCGATGAAAGGAACATATTTCATCCGTAAAATGGCTATGGGTTTTTTAATCTCGATATGCTGGTCAATTTTGTGATCAAATACATTCATTGCGCCAAAGAAAAAAGGTCCATTGATGGTATATACGCTTACTTTCTCTTTCAATAAAGGATTATTGTTGATAATACTATTGATCTTATTGTCTTTGGGATATTCTTCCATGTGATTTATCTCAATGGCCTTAGTCAAGTCGATAAATAAGAGCAACACCGCTAGCAGCATTCCCACCTGCACTGCAACGACTAAATCAGTTAATATCGTCAATGAAAAGGTAACAAACAACACCATGGCATCTAATTTGCTTAACTTCATGATGGTCTTGAATTCATGAAAATTAATCATTTTTACTGCGACAACCATCAGGATTCCTGCTAAAAATGCTCTGGGAATCACTTCTGCCAAAGGGCCCAGAAATACTAAGATGCTCAATAATAACAATCCATGAATTACACCCGCATATTTTGTTTTTGCGCCTTCCCGGATATTCACCGCGCTTCGCGCAATTGCTGCGGTTGCCGCCATTCCTCCAAAAAAAGGCATGATGGTATTTACTATCCCTTGCGAAAGTAATTCCCGATTGCTGTTATGCTTGGTTGCGGTCATGCCGTCACAAACGACTGCACAAAGAAGCGCTTCGATAGAGCCCAGAAGCGCTAGGGTAAATGATGCCGGAAGAATATTTTTGACTAATTCCCAGGAGAAATTTGGCAGCGCAAATGATGGTAACCCTTGCGGAATTTCACCAACCAGAGGAACATTTAACGCCAACACTACGGTCAAAACGGTAAATAACGCCAGCGCAGCAATGGACGCAGGAATATTTCGGGTATATTTACTCTTGCTCAACAGCTGTGGAAGAAAAACTAAGAGGACTATTGTTCCCAGAGTAATAGCAATGGCATCAGTTTTAGCTGCACCAAGATGAAGAAATATTTGTGCAAGAGATTCCCAGATATGTTCCTGTGGTTTTAAGGTAAGGCCAAAGGCATTTCCGATCTGTCCGGTAAAGATTATTGCTCCAATCCCTGCAGTAAATCCGGAAACCAATGGCAGAGGAAGATACTTCACTACTTTTCCGACTTTTAACAAGCCGAAACCTATCTGAAATAATCCGGCAAAGAATCCAGCTAATAACAATCCTTCGATGCCGAATTTACTTACCGTGCTTAAAATCAATACTACCATTGCTCCGGTCGGCCCGGTAATGGAAAAAGTTGACCCGCCAAAAAGAGAGCCAAGAATTCCAGCTATGACTGCTGTATACAATCCCATCACCGGAGGCACTCCTGAGGCTATGGCAAAGGCTAATGCTAATGGAAGAGCAACTACTGCAGTTATGAAACCTGCTTTAAGATCGTAGAGGAAGTTCTGTGTAAAATACTCTGCGACTCTTTTTTGAGAAGGCATACGGCTCCTGCAAAAAAAGTTAGTATTTAAGTTTTATGCGGCTGTAGACGATGATTATTTTAAGAATTCCAATTCACAAATCAGCCCCAGATGATCCGACCAGGGAAACTGGAAGGTTCTATAATTATGGATGGCAATGTTATCAGACGTTAATATATGGTCCAAATCATGCTCAGGGTTGCCATTCTGATATGTTTTCAAGCCAAAATTTTCTGCTGGGGGATGCAGGATTCCATCTTTAAGCAGTATTTTTATGGTTCTGCTGTTGTAACTATCGTTAAAGTCGCCGGCAGCGACGATGTAACTGTGGGGATTTTTCTGTTTAAGTTCCGTTACATAGTCAGCTAATTCTCGCGCTTCTTCATGTCGCCTAAAAGAAAATTCTCCATCTTCGTTATCAAGATGCGTGGTTATGAGGTCCAACTCTCTTTTCCCTACTTTGACTTTAACATGAATGAAATCTTTGAATAAATGCTCCAGTCTGCTGTCCGGTTCACCTTCCTTTGCGCCATAAAGATGCCTATGCGCTGTTTTTGCGGGGAAAGAAGAGACAATGGCATTTCCAGTTGTCCATAGCGGCGACTTCATGTATTGGTCAACAACAACATAATTATGGGGGGGTCCCGCAAATTCAGCAATGATTGTAGGCTGATCGAATCCTCCGGTTTTAGCAGTGCCGGCATAATCAAGTTCATTGAAGTTGAAAATGTCTATCCTTTCTTTACGCGAGAAATCAGCCAGCCATTTAGCCCGCTGTTGGGATTCTTCTCTGGAAATAAAATGAAACAAATTGGTGGTATTCCCCCGCAAATCAGCGGCATTAAGGTGCGCTAAGGTTACTGTTTTAATATCTTCATGGGAATCAACATTTTCGTAGGCAGGGGTGTTATGGAGATGCACTACCTTAAAAGAACCTAAACAGGAAGTTAGGCCTAGACTTAAACCAAGCAGCCATCCGTGGGAAAAATAAGGCATAGAAAAAACGGTTGTTCTTATAATATAAAATTAACGTATATACACTATTATTCCAAACTCAATACCTCATACGAACCTAAAGAATACACTTCCACATTATTTTTCAGGAAATCGAGAGCAGCTTTCACCCGTTCTTCACCAACATCCCCATCAATTTCGATGTAAAAGACGTATTCCTCCATTTTTCTTCCTGAAGGCAGAGATTCTATTTTTACCAGATTAATATTCTGCGAGGCAAATGGCGCTAAAATCAGAAACAGCAAACCCGGGCGGTCTTCTTTGGGGTTTAATAAGAGGCTGGTTCTCACAGTTCCAGTTGCACTTGACTCTTCCAATGAAATGAGCAAAAATCTGGTAACATTATCAGGATTGTCCACGATTCCCTCCTGCAAAATGTCCAATCCGTAATGCTGCGCTGCTTCTTTTGAACCAATGGCGGCAACTGTTTCGTCCTGAGAAGCTGTTTCCATCGCTTTAGAAGTGCTGGAAGATTCTACAACATTTTTTCCACGTAGAAACTGCGAACATTGGGATAGCGCTTGAGGGTGGGAAATTATTTTGGCGTAGGACTCTTTTTTCCCCGCTAAACAATGACGGATAGGCAGTGTATATGCTTGGTTTATTTTTACCTTGTATTTCAGCAGACCCATGATGCTTTCCCGTACGCTTCCCTGAAGCATATTTTCGATAGGGAGAATTCCCTTTGCTGCTTTTTTTTCTGTCACGGCGGTAAAAATGTCTTCAATCCTGTTGCAGAGCATTAATTCCTGCTCAGGAAATACTTTCATTCCGATGACATGAGAATAACTATACTCCGGGCCAAGAATGGCCACCTTACCCCTCAATAATCCTCACCCTCTTTCCCTTCAACGCAGGATGATTCTTAAACTCTTTCTGAAGAGAGCCCAGCAGTTCTTCTAGCTCTGCTTTTTTTCCTCCTCGCACCAATGCGCTTGCTTCTGTAACCGCTTCCCCATAGGCGCGTACTGCGTCATCTGCAAAAGGATTTTCAGAGAGGATTTCAGCATACAACGAATGATCCTGCGAGAGCATTCTTGCTGATGCATAGACGCGAAGCAAATATGCTGGAGTAGTTACATCCTGCTGAATCTGTTTATCCTGATTCATGGTAGTAAGCGCATACGCAAATGCAAGGTTAGAGAAATGAGTTAAACACTGCATTACGGCCATAGCCCGGTCATGCTCTTCCGGATTCATGAAGGTAACCTTCATTCCCAGCGATTCCAATGCGCCTTTATACCAGGAAAGATATGTCTTCCCTCGTTCTGGACAGAGAATCATGTTCTGATCGAGTAAATCTACGGGTGGTTCGGAAAGCGGATTTGGTCCAAAAAGCGGATGTCCGCCAATAACCTCAGCCTGCGAGTATTCCATCATTGCTGCTACCGGTTTCATCTTTACCGAAGTGAAATCAGTAAGCAGAGCTTCTTTTCTCACGTAAGGGCCGATTTCCCGCACTACTTCCTCTGTTTTTTGTAGGGGAACGGAAACAATTACAACATCTCCCTGCCGCGCAAGTTCTCGGTTATTGCTGTGTTCTTGATCCGATACTAAAATGTTGTATCCCTCTTCCCGAAAAGCATCTGCAAACAGGGAACCCATTTTTCCTCTCCCGCCGATGACTGAAATGGTTTGTGGTTCTTTTGGTTTCATTGCTGCACTTCCCGGGATTTTTTCATCACCAATTCAAAAATTTTCGTTACAAATTCTGGGTCATCAAAGCCCAATTTCTTAAAGGTTTCGATTCTGTTTTTAATTATTTCCCCTTCTCTTCCTTGGTCTTGGATGGGAAGACTATTTTTAAGTTTATAATCACTGATTTCTTTGCAGATCTGCAGCCGCTGCGCCAGCAATTCTAAGAGCTGATAGTCAAGCTCATCTATTTTCCGTCGGGATTGGTGCAGTGCCATTATTGTGGGACGCGGTGATTCTCTATTGATTTCATGAATCTATTAAATGCGGAATCTCTCATCCCCTGATCATAGTCGCATACCTCTATGCCATTAATCTGCGGTTTTTCATTGTCTCTTATCACATCAATGATCAAGCCATTGGCAGCAGCATCGAGGTAGTCTATTCCTGTTTGGGCAACCTTATCACGCCGTCCCGTCGAATGGCTGGGATCGCCTATCACTGGGAGGTATGTCGCTTTTCTCAGTTGGTGAAGGAATTCTGGCCGTGGAGTATTTCTCATGCCCTTGCTTGGGTCATTTATTCCACGTTCGCACAGAATAATTTTTGGAATCTTCTCTAACCGATCAAATTCTATAGCCAGATACTCTGCAGCACAGAGTACTTCATTCAGTTTTGGCAGCGGCCCTGTTTTAAGGAGAACGCCTTTGTCATGCTCAGCCGCGTATTGTCCAACATCTCTTAAGAGATCGTAATTCTGCATGTTCCGCGCGCCAATCTGAATAACATCAGCATAGAATCCTACTTCTTCTACTTTCTTTTGGTCCATAACTTCGGTAACAATAGGAAGCCCGGTCATTTCGCGCGCATCAGAAAGTATTTCCAGCGCTTCCAAACCCAATCCCTGGAACGAATAGGGTGATGTTCTGGGCTTGTAGGCGCCTCCGCGAAGCATATCTGCTCCAGCCATTTTAACTGCTTGAGCTGTTTCTAAGGTCTGCTCTCGGGAATGAACTGTGCACGGTCCAGCAATGATGAGTGTTTTTTCCGTTCCTACCGTCACTCCACGAATAGTAAACGTTACCGTTTTAAGATTTTTTCTGTATTCTTCAAACAGTTCTCTAGCCACCAGCCGGTAGTCTTGCGGTATAGCTTTCTGCACCGTCTCTTGGTCCTTCATCGTTCTTTCCAATTCTAACATTTTTGTAAACCTCCGTCCTTTCCTATGGCCTTTTCTCTACCTCTTACCGTTCGGACCCGCAGAAAACCAAGTTTAAGATGTCAATCGTAAACCCGGGCACGCGAATCCGGATTTACAGATAAAAAAAGTAAAAATAAAATGCAGAGAAAAAGCTAGCATTGATTTCCTTTGTTCTCATGCCAGCATAAGCCATAGTGAGGCAGAAAAACAAAAGGGGTATTTAAAGATTGCTATTTTCTGAGCTGTAAAGTAAACGTCACCTATTTTAACAGTTGTGTTACAGCCAAACAATTTTTCTTAAATTCTTGCTTTATAATACAGAAGCGCGGCAAGAAACTTACTTATTCTTTCTTTGCTTAGTTTGCCATTTTTGTCAGGCTGGATATCGAATAGGGTTATATTGTGTTTTCCAGAATCCTTAAAATATGGTCCAGAAAACCATATTTCTTTTTTCCTTTCTTTGCTTAGATACACCTGGCTAAATTTACTATTTCCCATATATCCTTTCACTTCGATAAATGTATAATCATCAATCTTAAAGTCATACTTGAAGTTTCGCTTGCCTTTTGCATAAAAGCCGTGACAATCATGGTTAATTTTGTGTTCCGACAGCCAGTCACAGACGGCTCTTTCGTAAGAAGAATCTAGAAGATGTCCATCTTTTCCAACAACTTTGCCTCTAACCTTTGAATGTGAGAGTCGTCTTTGAATACCGTATGATTTTAGCCATCTCTGAACAGTATTCTGGTTAGTATTAAATTCTGTCGATATTTCTGACAATGACATGCCTTTTATGACATATTTTTGTTCCAATGTTTCCTTAAGGGGAACGATGATTTTATTCCAAGGCTCTTTTCCTAACCTTAAATTTCTTAATCTTTCTGCCGATTTCATTATTCTTGAGTCTTTATTTTTTGTCAATCCTTTATTCCATACTTTTCTACTTCCTTCCGCATATTGTTTTCTCTGTGTAATGCTTAGTTTAATTCTGGCTTGATCTAGTTTAGCCATATGTTTTTCGTGTAAGTTCTTCATCAGTTTAGCAACGCGTGGTTCGTCAGATGAAAGTCCTTTGTTCCACGGGGCTGTTCTGTTTAAAGTTAGTGCCAACTTTCGCGCCTCAGAACGACTTCTTCTCTTAATACTATGCTTTTTGAGCAACGTCAGAACAGCTTGGACAGACACTTTATATTTCTTTGACATTCCGTCCAAGGATAACATATTATAAACTTGTTCAAGTTGTTCTTTTGTGGGCAAAACAGTGCCGGTGATCTCAAACTTTGCGGTTTTACTATCTCTTCTTTTGATATCATACTTTTTCATCCAATTAAGGATGGTTTTTTTAGATACGTTCAATAACTTAGCAATTTGTGTAGTCGTTTTCTTTCCTTGTAAATACATTCTTTCTAAATCTTCCTTAGTTGGTTTTACAATACCTTTTGGAAGCCGAGCTTGGCTAATCGGTCTATACGGAATTCCATATTGATCGATGAAGGATTTTATGGTATTTTCGTCAACTCCGTAATTCTTAGCGATTTTACTAATCGGTAAGTAGTTTTGCCAATAAAGAATATTCAGTTCTTCTTTCGACGGTTTTTGAAAATCTTTGGGTAGTCGTCCTTCACCGAATTTTCTTGCAAGTACACCGTGCTTTTTGAGAAGTCTGCCTACTGTTGTTGGACTAATAGACAGTTTTTCTCCTATTTGCTTATAGGAAAGTTTTTGGTTACTGTATAACTCGTTTAAATTTTCTTTAGTTACAATCTCTGCCATATTGATACAAACTCATAAATGTAACCCGTCTTATTTAAAAATATCTATAAAGAAACTATGAACGAAGAAAGCGTTTCTATCAACTTCATTATATGTATGTTGATAATTTAATCAAATGTGTTATCCAGCCATTAATTGAAAAATCGTGCGTATTTTCGTATGAATTCCCCTATTTCCTTGGTGGTAAAGCCACTTTCCACATACTTTTCCATTCCTTGGTCAATAATCTCCTGCACAGACTGGTCTAAGTTTTGGTATCCTATCAGCTCCCTGAAAATGTTTTTATGATCTTCCGGCAATACAAAGGGTTCTTTCACCGTAAAAAAGAAAGGTATTACTTTGGCATCAAAAGAAGATTTATTTTTATGGTCGAGGTGTTCCTGAATGGTTTCTACGAGCGACGGAATGCTCTTGCATGGTTCGTAATTCGATGTTGTCGAGTCTAAAGTGAGATAATATTCGTGAAAAGCATAGGTGTTCGCTATATCCAGCTTATACAATCTTATCATAGAAGTGAAGGCCTCTCCTTTTCCGATGCCTTCCAAGACTTTCAGCGCTTCTTCTTCTGTAATTTCAGCATCCTTTCTTTTGCCGTGCCTTTTGTTGTATTCGGAACTCTTTCTGTACACTTTTTCCCTGGCTAATCCGAGGTCACGCATTCCCTGCCAAACCAATCTATTTTGATAGGAGTATTCCTTTACTTTATTTTCTGCGTCCACAAAGGTGTCAAATGTTATTACTTTGACCATTTTTTTTCCTACATCAACTAAGTTTATAATATTTGCCTAAGAAATTACGCATTAATTGAGGAATCTTACATATCTTTGCACAAATTCTTGTCTTTCATCGTCGGTAAGGCATCTTTCCACATAGCTCTCCATCTCCTGCTCAAGGGTTCTTTGCTTCGCTTTGCTCAGCTGGCTATACGTTTTTAATTTTCTAAGTTGCTTTTTTACTTCTTCTGACCGCATGAATGGTTCCCGTACGGTGTAAAGAATGGGTGTCACCTTTGCTCCTAATAACTCTTTCGTTTGTGTTTCAAGATGTTGGTGCAACCCTTCAGCCATTACCGTTGGAGTACCAAACGGCCGGCATTGTCCTAGTTAATGTATCTTAATTTAGCATGAATAAAGTTTCCCCACGTCCATATTTTCGTTGCTTGCCTCTCTAAAATAGCTGGTGTCAGATTTTTTTGCACTTGATGCATAAAGTTCCAGTGAAACTGGAATAAGTATAATGCATCTTCAAGTGCAAATTTACACTTAGAATGACACTGACTTTTTCTTACTAATCGAGACATACGATTTCTTAAAATGGTGTTCAAACATTCAACTTGATTGGTATTAATATTCCATGAATCGGGGTGACCATAGATTGTTTTCTTAATTGCTGGGAAAACTTTCTTTCCATCTTTTGTCTTTATCTTCTGACCATAGCTAAGACAATCTTTATTATAATATTCTGGAATGACGGTTGAATAATCATCATTTCCATCAGAATAAATTTTTAATTTATGCCTGTATGTTGGTTGCTGAACATAGTCTTCAAATTTGTTAAACATCAAACGAAGAGTATTTTTATTCCATTTCCCGACACCAAATGAAACAAAGAAAAGTGATTTTCTTTTTACACATGTTGCAACGACTGTTTCGCTTGGTTTAGGGAATTTATCGTCGTTGGACTTAAACCTTTTAGGTTTTTTTTAACGAACGTCCATAGTTCATCAACTTCGTATGTGCTTAGTCCAAGATCATGAACTAAGTGGTTTGTCATTTCTTTTGCGTGTGTTGCAAGATCATGCAACAAACCACTGATGGTATCACGATGTACATGCAATGTTCTTTCAACAGCTCGTATCCCTTTCTTTTCAACTAGTTCTTTGCATATTGCTTTAACTTTTCGTTCACTCATTCGTCTTCTATACATAGGAGTTCCTTTTGTTTTCACAGAATATTTATTACAATGAAAACAAAAATATCGTTGATGTCCTGCGGCATTATTTCCTCGTTTCACAATATCTTTGCCGTTCTCTTTACGATAATA
>CAYJVI010000041.1:0-9124 GCA_964373595.1 uncultured Methanosarcinales archaeon
CTGCGGCATTATTTCCTCGTTTCACAATATCTTTGCCGTTCTCTTTACGATAATAAGAACAGCTTTCGTTTTGACAAACTTCTTTTATTTTACTTCTTGGCCTAGCCATGAAAATCACCTCATGGCTAGAAGAAAATGGAACAAGTTTATTAAAGTATCTTAAGTGGGACAGTGCCCAAAAATATCCGGATACTACACCATCACTCCACCATAACAATATTTATTAAGCGATTATATTCTTCAAGTTTGAGGGTTGGCTATGGCAAGAATCATTTTCTTAGGCACGGCAGGAAGTTCCGCAGTAGTCAGCAAGCAGCTGCGCTCTTCCGGCGGCATTATTCTTCAGGTAGGCGATTTGCAGTTTCATATCGATCCTGGACCGGGCGCATTGAATAAAGCTAAAGAATATGGCATAAGTCTGCACCACACTACTGCCGTCCTGGTGTCTCATAACCATATTAACCATTGCAATGACCTGAATGCAGTCGTTGATGCTATGACTCACGGAGGAATAGAACAGCGCGGCTTGATTCTGGCCAGCAAATCGGTGCTGCAGCCGTCGGATAATTATCATCCATTTTTAACCAAGCATCATCAGAGTTTAGTGGAGAAAATTATTCCCGTCGAGAAGAACCATAAAGTCGGTGTCGAGCTGGTGGAAATTCATGCGCTGTCTGTCGAACATACTGATCAGACTGCAGTTGGATTCAAGTTCTTCTGCCCAAAAATGACCGTCGCCTACACGGGAGATACGCAATTGACGCCTAAATTGCTGGAAGAATTGACCGGAACGGATTTGCTCATTTTAAATGTGCCTTATCCGGGAGAAAGCGGCACGGGCATGAATCTGGATGTGAATGCTGCTGTCCGCATCATTGATCATGTTAAGCCGAAGATGGCTATTCTGACCCATTTCGGACTGCAGATGCTGAAAGCAGATCCCATTGTGCAGGCGCGGGAGATACAGCGCATAACTGGCGTGCAGACCATTGCTGCGCATGATGGGTTAGCTATTAGTCCCGGTGCTAATCCTACTCATTCGCCGGTGAAGGGGTTTGATTGAGAAATGAAACTACACAAGACACTTGGAACTGGGATGATTATTGCCGGAGGATTTGCAACTGGAATGTATGGGACTGGATGTGTGGATCATGATTTCAAATATACTGCAGCTGTTAGGGAAGTAAATCATCTGGAGTCTGAACTTTCTGAAGAAGAAGCTAAATGGCGATGGTTTGAATTTGAACAAAAAAATAGACTCTGGAGACGTGATTTATGTAAACAGGCGAGAGCAGCAAGGCCCACAGATAAAGGTATACAGGAATACTGTGAAGATAATGAAAAAAAGTATCAACAGCGTGAAGAAGAATACAAATATTCTGTGCCAGGTTTCAACTATTATACTCAAAAGTTGTTTGAAGCAGAATTCAAAAGGAATCATCACGCTGGCGAAAATATCACTTCTGCTGGATACGCAGTTCTTGCACTGCTGGTGGCCGGTGTTGGATATGCAGCGAGAAAAGAGCTTCTCGATAAAAAGATAAAATCTTCAAATAATTCCAAAACTGGCCGAAAAGATTTTTAAAGAAAGTTTGATTTTTGGTGTTGAGATTGGTTTTTAGATGTTTTGGAGGAATTGAAAATGAGTGATGCATATAGACAATCTGGGACTGTAGAAAAAGAAGATCCGCAACCATTTCCATTAGAGAGAATTCTTACTGTTAGCGCACTGGATTATTGTGAATCGGTAGGAAAGAAATTGAATGATTATGAGATGAGAGGAGTGCATGTGATTCAGGTGAATAGTCAGGATAATAGACCATCATACAAGGTATTTGCAGATAAAGTTCCCAGTACAGCAGAAGTCGTGGTGGGATATACAATGGGAATTGCACGATTTGGGGGATACGTGTCCGGAACCGCACTCATTCCAAAACCAAAATAATTGCCAGACACGGAATTTTGCCGAAAAGATTTTTAAAGAAATGATTAATTAAGAAGAATCGTAGAGGTGGTCTAAAAATGAAATTAAGACAGATACTTTATCTAGCACCATTGATCGCAAGTTGTCAGGATGATGCACAACCACCAGCAGCTGATGGCAGCGCTGGAGCAGGCGGAACTTTTGATTGTGAAAGAGGCGCTCCGGTAAGAGATGGTTCCGTTGCACATTATCCTGTTGAGGGCAGTACCTGTGAAGAAGCAGCAAATAATCTGACAGAACCGTATGCAGGAAAGACGGAATGCAATCTGAAAGTTGATTATAGCGGATCATTTGTTGAATTCAGGCTGGCGGAGAAGCAAGAAAAATGCTGCACTGCTTCCATCAGTAACTTAATTAATAATACTTATGCGACCGTATTGTTGCCGCACTGGGGAGGCTGTGATCCTTGTTTTGATCAGTTCTATACTAATTTAGTTGCCCATGAGCAAGGACATGTTGATTATTGTAATGAAGCTGGTAAAACTTTAGAAAACAGGGTAAGGAACATACCCTCAAAAACAAAATGCGTTGATATAAGCGATGCAACCAACCCCTGTGATGTAGCGTGGCAGGAGATAGAAGCTGAATTTAACACCATTTTTGATGAAGTATCGAATGACTTAGACCAGAAGGATGACAAATATGATACTGACACTAACCATGGAGAAACACAGGGAGCAACTTTAAATTGCAATTGTGACCATTAGTTTATCTTCTTTTATTTTTTTACATTAACAACCAAACCACTCCCAGCAAGACTCTTCACAGCAACTTCAAAAACTCTTCTGGAGGAATAATTTTAATTCCCCGATATTCTTTAACCACCAATAAATGTTTATCTTGACTTACGATGTACCCCGCTTTTGCTTCCATCCACGCACGTAAGATCTTTTCTGAAGAACCAGACCAATGGATGCCGGAAACAAAAATATTAGTATCTAAAACAACTTTCATTTACGAGCTTGTTTTAATGCTTCTTTTAAATCTTTTTCGGTCAAGCCGTGCTTTTGCGCATGAGCATGAGATTTTTTCAGCATCTTTTCGAAATCTTCTTTAGTGGGAGCACGTAATTTTTTTAAGATAATCGTGTCTCCTTGCTGCAAAATCATAAATTTATCGCCTTTATGAATCCTCATTTGATCTCTGAATGGTTGAGGAATAACCACTTGTCCGCGTTCTCCAATTTTTGTGATTTCAAAGTCCATGTCCATACAAATATGATAATCATATTTAAAGATTTCTGTCAATTTGCAGTAAAAATGGAATTACTCCAAACATTTTTAAAGAAATACCCTTCTTAAAAATAAATCAAAATGGTATTTGAAATTATAATTTTACTTTTTTTAATTTTCTTACATCAACAGCCCAATCGCCCAAACCACTCCCAGCGCCAGAAAACTAATTCTTTCCAAAAGGTTTAAATATATCTTATGATATCATTTGATATACAGAGATAGCATGGACATAACCAAGTATGATATTGATATCAAACGGCATGCCTTCATAAGAGCCATGCAACGCGGCGTGACCCCCGATATGATTGAAGCCACGCTGAAGGGTGGTAAAGTTGAGAGCTTTGGAAAAAATAATCTCAAATTTCAGAAGGAATACAAAAGATTTACTGTAATCTGTATTGGAGAAATTGCCGATACAAGGATAAAAATCATAACCATCGAAACAAAAAGGTGAAATCTACAATGAAAAAATGCGCTGAGTGTAACGGAAAAATGGCTGAACTTACAGATGAAACGCCGGAAGGAGTTGAGTATAAATATTATAAGTGTGAGGAGTGCGGTGAGGAAATTGTAAATATGAAACAATTACATGATGTTGCTCAAGTCTATCGGGAGATGAGGAGATATCATGCTAAAATTTCCAAATGGGGCATGAGTTTAGGAGTACGAATCCCAAAAGATTTGGTTGAGAAATACCATTTTACGGATGACAAAGAAGTAACTATAATCCCTGAAGATAACGGCATAAGGATTATACCTGCTTAAATGAAACTCCCAATTACCCAAACCACTCCCAGCGCCACAAAACATCCCGCACTAATAAATGGCATGGCCGGATAAAATTTCCCTTCATCGCCTTTCCACATTAAAATCCCCAATCCTAAAAGCGCGCCAAAAGGAATCACCAAACTCTGCCATAAACCTAGTTCCTTCAACACTACGCCAGCAAATATCAGTGGAAAACCAATATCTCCGCCGCCAAGTATCGCGGTCCTGACTTTCTTTACTTTCATGCCTTTTACAGGTTTTCTCATTATTTTACCCACTTTGTAGGGGATCATCAATCCGGCAAAGATGCGCGCCTTGGCCTGCGATTTCGCCATTTCAATCATGTGCTTTGACTTCCATACCGCATAGGCATCATACCCTGAAATAAGCACCAGAAGAACAATCACCGAAAATAAATTGAACAAGGGAACAAAGATGGCTGCTAATCCGCCGTATACAAACAATTCAGTCAGATTATGCACCCAGACATTAGGACGAAATACTTTCCATAATCCAAACAGCAGTGCGAGAATGAAAGCGATTCCTTCCCACACGAAAGCGCTCCAGGCAACAGTCAAGGCCATGATGACGGCAAACAAAAACCATAACTTCCATACCAAGGTAAGATTATAGCGCAGCAACAATAAGAATAATCCCGTACCAGCCAGAATAGCTATCATAATGGGAATGAAGGATGTTTTTTCGTCTACCGGAGGCCGTTCTCCGATGGGGAGTTCCTTAAATTCTGTCTTTCCCGTTTCTGCGCTTTTAATTGGATCAATATAATTGTACAGAATTCCAAGGCCGATGAACTGGGCAAGAAGGAATGAAACTAAGACCAGCGCAGTCATAATAGGGCTGTGTTTCATAGAGGAAGGAGAGGTAGAAAGTTTATATAATTAACGATTGGCAGATTACTCTCTGTATCTGTGACTAAATACAACCTTCTCTAGATACATCTCTTCGAGCTCGGCATTATAAGAAAAAATTATCCGCAATTTTCCGATCCATAAGCGACAACTGTTCTTTAAATCATAATGAAGATGTTTGTGTCGTGTAGGGTTCTCGGCAACTTCCTCAACTTTATCTTTAATCCTTTTCTGCATTTGTGGATCTAATTTATTGAAATCTTTGGAAAATTCCTTAGTTAGAAGAATCTTATAATGCATTCCAATCCACAAATTCTCTTTTTGCTACTTGCTGCCGAGACTTCTTATAAGAAGCCATAAATTCAGAGTCAGCCATAAGTTCCAGCGATTCAACTATAGAATCAAACTCATCTTTTACACGTACTAAGTCCACAATGGCATCCTTATTTACCATAACGGTTTGTGCGTTCATTTTAAATGTTTAAAATGCAAGTTATTTAATAAACTTTACTACGAAAATTGTTTATAGCATTTGTAGATCACCCGAAACCAATAAACTTCTGTTCCACCTTCTCCTTCTTACTTCTCTTCACAAACTCACTAAACAATGGAACTTTAATAGGGACAGCAAACTTAGTAAAAACAGAGGTCACCAGCGCTTCACCTTTATCCAACGACGCAATATTCCTGTTATCCTGGCTCAGATCCTGCGGAGAAGATTCTATTACCGCCTGCCGTTCAGAATTCATTTCTATCCCTAAAATGATCTTGGTATTCATGTTCGCCAATATGGGCTTCGGTATCTCAGAAGGCAGCTGAGTTATGGCAATCAATCCCACTTTAAACTTCCTTCCTTCTCGGGCAATGGTGTCAAAGACATTGCTGCCCTGCTCCAGCACATTCTTCCCTAAAACGCGCAATGCTTCTTCCAAAACCACAGAGACCACGGGTTTGTCATCTAATTGCCCAATTCTCTTGTAATACTTATACTTCTCAAATATTTCATTTGTAACTAAACTCCCGACCAAAATCTCCACTGCGCCGGAGAAGTAACTGGTATCCACAATCACCATCTTTCCCTGCTCCAGATCCTGGCAGATTTCACTGACGGTATTCTCGCCGGCAATCATATCAAAAATACCCGCACAAGAAAGCTGCCCATTCTCGAAGTCCAATCCCAAAAGAGAAATTAATTTTCGTTTCACCACCGCAATAGTGTCTTCATGGAAATGGACATTTTCAATTCTTTCTTCCTTCAGCAAGCTCAAAATCCAATTGCTGCCAAATTTCTTATGATACACATACAGGCACTGCCGCTGCGGATCAGATAAGGCTATAGCGCCGTGAAAATGATCGGGCTTCAATTTGTTGATGTTGATCTTTAATGTTCGTGCTCCTGCAGGTGGCTTGACCGGCGTATAATAACTCACTCGTTCAAAACAAGGATGATCCTTTAATCCTAATCCAGTTCGTCCGTAATACTCATCATGCGGATCTAACACTAACATCCCTGCATAATCTTTATCGAGAACATCCCAGAGAATGCAAGACATCATATTGCTCTTTCCCTTCCCGGTTGAAGCCGGAATCAAGACGTGATGGCTCAACACTTCTTTTCCCGGCAGATAGATATCAAAATCCAGTTCTTTGCTGCCGCTGCGTAACTTGCCCAGGAATAAAGGATGCAGCGGTTTGGTGATGAAGGAGAGATCTTCCTTATTGATCTCTCTTATAGTGGAAAAAAAAGAAGGCAGTTTCTTGCACATCTTGCTTCCATCGGCTAAAATGAGAATTGGTTTCAGAAGCGCCAGCTGATAGTTCCGTAATTTTTCGTCCATGATGCTGAAGCTGCCTTCTTCCAGATTCATCCCTGCGACCATTTCCAGATTCTGCTGGGAGATCTGGCTGCCATAGACTAAATCATAGACTTGAAGGATAAATTTCTCGTTATGATTGTCTATCACTATCAATTCTCCGATTTCTAACGAAGTGTCCGCTTTCACTCTGGCAATTATCTTTGAGAAATCTCCGGAAACGACTTGGCCTTTAGTCATGAATTACGATTATAAGAACATCTTTTTAACGATTTAGATGGTTTACAGGATATTTTAGGGTTACAAAATCTTTATAATCACATCACTAACTGCAATCTCTAATCAATGAAAAAAAGATTATTATCTTGATTCTTGTATCTGGCTGAACCTCTTTAAGAAAGAAGGCGATTCAACAAAAGGAGTTCCCTATTGGAAATTAGCAAAAGATTTTATTGAAAGAATTATGTTCTCCGGGCATGAAATAATATACTCTGGCTTGGTATTAAAAGAGATTAAACATAATCTTAATGATGACAAATTGTTTAATGAGAGGCATGAATTTTTAAAAAGCGAACCAACATTTAGTTTTGTAACAGTTACAGATGAAGATTAATTTATTTCCCTAAAGCATTTATTTTGCCTAAATCAAATTTCTCTTTAGACAATTTTTTCCGGATTTCCCTTATTTCTGCAACTGAATCTCCGGTGTTGGGAATTGAACCAACTTGCTTTTCAAGAATCAATTTTCGTAATGCATCCCTGATTACATCTGATTTGGAAGTGTAGAAGCCGTTATTTACCAATTTATCAACTTCTTCCAGTAATCCTTCAGGCAGTCGTACTTGTGCGGTCTCCATGGTAGTACGCGTGTTATACGAGCGCACTATAAAAATCTTTTGTCAGAAAATTGAGAAAACTTTATAAAACACCCCCTTTTCTACAGATAACATGGAACCAACGGTAGTAAATTTTCGGCAGGGAAGGCACCACAAAAAGGACAAGCAGATGGTGATCAAAGTAGCTGATTCTGCCGATGCTGCTGCTAAAACTATTGGCAAGACTGCGGTGTGGACTTCCCCTGCGGGCAAAGAAGTTAAGGGAAAAATAACCCAGCTGCATGGCCGAAACGGAAGCGTCCGTGTTCATTTCTCAGAGAAAGGACTGCCGGGACAAGCTTTGGGACAGAAAGTAAAGGTTAAGTGAAATTAAAATAGGTGTTTCTTAGATGATTATTTCCGAGCATGCATCATTTCTAATTTCTTAAACACATTTCCTAATGAGCCGCGAAGAGCAGCGAAGTTGTCTAAGATAGTTCTGATATCTGCACGGCTGGTTATAGTTTGAGGGATTTTATCTTTAACATCTTCCAAAAATCCTTTCTGCGTAGCCTGCAGAAAATTAATCACTTGAACCACATCATCCCTATCCTCGGCTTCCAAATTGCGTAACAGCAGATGCGAACTACGTATGGCCTTTTTGAGGTGCCCTTGAACTTCTTTAACTTGTTTTCTGGCCTTGCCGCCGTTTAACTCATTTAGACTGTTTTCTACTTCACTCAATCCACTCATAGCTTTAACGACATAATCCCTCACCGGACTTGTCAAATCCTTTCTTCTGCCTCTCTCTTCTTCGGCTTCTTTCTTTTCCTGCTTCGTCTTAAACCATTTCCGCACCGCAGCGCCTTTCTCTGCATATTCCCGATCTTCTGCTTCCCTTTCTTCTTTTGTCGGCGGAGCAACAAAAAAGAACTTGCCGATATACCATAAAATCATGATAGAAACAATAGTAAGAGCCCAGTCGATGAACTCCTGCATTGTTCCTGTAACTGTTCCCAGAGGCATTTAACCGCTCACCCCTCTCATCACCACTTCATTTCGCATGGCGCTCAAAATCCAGAAGAGTATCAACGTAAGAACCAACTTAACTAACACTGTAAATTTAGTTTCATTTCCCCTTCCCGGAATAAGCCACAGCAGATAGGCAAATCCCACTACCGGAGTACCGATAAGAATCAAACCAACTGCCGTAGCCCAGCCGGCACCGACAGCTAATATGGCCTGCACCGGAAGAAAGATTGCAGAAATAGTGGCTAAAACTGCTGACACCACCATGGCTTGATTGCGCTTGAAGAGCGGAGTTTTATCCTTGCCAGGGCTAAGCACCGACGAAAGCGCAAAGAATAAGGCAAAAGTCAAAATCCAAATCAGAATCCTGGTAAAGGGAGCCATGCCTGATATGCCAAGAAAATTCAAAGTTCCAATGGATAGAACCTTCTGCCAGACATTTCCTAACAATTCTAAGGGGCCGGCATAGGCGACAGGAAGCCCCAGCAATAAACTCAATAGCCACCACATCTTTTTCATAGGCGGAAGAAGAATTTAGATATTTATAAGATTTGTGGGTTTGGAAGAATTATTCATACAAGCCGCGAGTTTCAGCAATGATGCCCTGCAT
>CAYJVI010000042.1:0-9109 GCA_964373595.1 uncultured Methanosarcinales archaeon
AATCTTATAGTTTACATGGCAAAAAACAAGAGATGACGATAACATTAAAGTATCTGAAAATACAGCGATATATTCGAAACCCCGGAATCTAAAGATTCTGTAGAGATTTATGTTTATCTTTATGGTTTTTCCAGTACTTTCTTCAGCCGGTCAATCAGCAAATCAGTCGCTTCATTGACTTCCTGCTCAGTTTTTGTTCCCGTACAAACTATTTTTCCATTGCTGAAAAGCAGGAAAGTAGCGTTAGTCCCTTTCAATTTGTGCACTAACCCGGGAAACTGTTCCGGTTCATATTCGGTGTTAGGCAGCTTTAGGCCCAGTACATTGAGGTTTAAGGCCATGCCGATGCTTCCGGAAGCAACTATGTTTTGGACAGTGATTTTTGGTTTGATAGTAACATGAATGTTTAATTTCTTAAGGCTCTTGATGATGCTTTGGATGCTTCGCTCCACATCTTCCATGGTTCTGGCTCCGGTGCAGACAATCTTTCCACTGGAGAAGATAAGAGCAGAAGTCTTGGGTTCTTTAATGCGCAATACTAATCCCGGAAACTGTTCGGGGTTATATTCAGTGTTGGGCAGAGTAGCAGCCATTTTTTCTAAAGGAATATCTTTTTCCAGACTGCTGGAAATAACAATATTTACGATAGTTATTTCTTTTTTAGAAGTTATTTTAGAAATTTTTTTTGCCATTTACGTGCCCCTCCAAAATCTTAATTCACTTATAAATAGGCCTTGAGTATATAAATATTCCCTTTATAAATAAAATTTTGCCTTTTTAAAGAGATACTTTTTTAAAATGATTGGCAGTAGGCGCGTTTATGGCCTATAATGCGCTTCTCTTGCGGTATGGCGAGCTTTTCCTTAAAGGTAAGAATAAACCGCTTTTTGAAAAAAAATTAATTGGCAACCTTCTTAAACTCACGGGCGCGGCAAAGGTAAAAAAGCTGCAAAGCCGCCTGGTTGCCAATTACTTTCCAGAGCATACAAAATTAAAAAACGTCTTTGGCTTGGCATCATATTCTCCTGCCGTAAGAGCGGACAAAAGCGAAAAAGAAATACAAGAAGCAGCCTTGGAGCTGTTAAAAGAAAAAAAAGGAACTTTTAGGGTGCAAACCAACCGCGCAGATAAATCATTTCCTATCACTTCTCCGGAGTTTAACAGAATTATTGGTAAATTTATCGAAGAAAAGAGCTCTTTGGAATTTTCCTTCGAGAATCCCGATACAATTTTGGGAATTGAAATAAATCAAGATGGCGCCTATTTGTTTTTGGAAACCATTTCGTGCTTTGGCGGATTGCCTACCGGAGTAGAAGGAAAAGCGCTATTACTGGTAGAAAATGAAGCCAGTCTGCTGGCGGGATTGTTGTTTATGAAACGAGGCTGTACGATATTCCCGGCCGCCTTCAAAGAGAAAGAATTATCTCTCCTACAGAAATTTAGCCCGAATCCTTTGTCTTTAAGGATTATGTCCAGTTTTAAAGAAATTGAAACTTTTTGTTTTGAAAACAACATTAAAGTCATAATCAGCAGCCAGAACTTTAAAAATTATCAAAAGCACGATTCTTCATTATTAATAATGCGGCCATTGATCGCTTATGACTCTCGGAAAATAAAAGAAGAACTGCAAAAATTCAGAGATTAATTTTGAATGATTAATTTCCAACATATTTTGAATAGGCGCTTTGCGCTTCTTCTTCAGAGTTTGCTTTAATTAAAGCCCGGCCGTCTTTGAAGAGCAAAATATCCTTAAACTTCAAAACTATTCCGTCATCCTCAACCGGGCCTAATTTCTCCCAGCGCTCTTTTATTCTGGCAAGATCTGGTTTTTTATTGCCTAAGACTTGATATTTTCCGGCAGAACAGAAGCGAATATGCTTAGAAATTTCCTTCTTTCCCAAATGATAATAATTTCCCTGACAAGCATTGCAGGTTTCCTTTTTGGTTATGCTTAATTTTTTAAAATCATGATTCCAGATGTCATAATGATATAGGGTCGATTCAACTTCTTTTCCGACGAGCAGTTTTAGTGCTAAGGTTGCCTGTATTGAAGCGATGGAAACGGTCATAGTATTAAGCACACCGACGGTATCACAGGTTTCATGGTTGCTTTCAGAAAGGAAACATTGCAGGCAAGGGCCTTCCGGAAAAATTGGCATGACGTAGCCTGAAGTTTTTATTGCCGCAGCGTAAATCCAGGTTTTTTGTTCTTTTTTACAGTAATCGTTGATTAGAAATCTCGTTTGCAGATTGTCAGTACAGTCGAGAATGAGGTCCATGTCTTGGAGAAGATCAATGCTTTCTGCGTTTAGATGGAGCGGATAGCTTTGCACGTTTATGGTGGAATTTATTTTTTTAATTTTTTTCTCGGCAACTGTCGCTTTACTTTTTCCAACATCATTCTCATTGAAAAGTGTTTGTCTCTGCAGGTTTGATTCTTCCACCACATCACGATCAATCAAGAACAAAGAACCAACTCCTGCCCTTGCCAGCAGCTCAGCAGCAACTGTCCCTAAAGCGCCAATTCCGATGACGGCAACTTTTTTACTTTGCAAGATTGCTTGTCCTTCTTTACCAATTTCTTTCAGCAGGATTTGTCTTGAATAGCGAGAATGATTATGCATTTTGGATGGCCTCCCTCATAGAGCAGGCATTGCAGACATCTTTGTTTGATGCTTCCTGGCACTTGCTGCATTGTTGTATTCTTTCTGACGGCTGTTTTTCCTGGTCTTGAAGCAAAGGAAGCATGGCCAGGAACGAATTAACAATTCCCTGCTTTGTTCCCTTATATTTATGTTCAAAATTGTTCAGCATTTCCTGAATATGATGTCTATATCCTTCTTTGGAGTAAGGGCATTCAGTAAATTGAACCTGAAAATTTTTGAGCAGCGCATACAGGCGGACTTCTTTTTCTGCACAGAAATAGAGCGGCTTCACTCTCTGGATGAACAAGTCATGCTCCTCCATTCCCGAAATCGGCCCCAGCCTTCCGGCCAATTTGGTGTTGGCTTTGAAAATATTCATGATAATGGCTTGCGCTTCGTCATCTAAATTATGGCCTGTAATGACTTTATCTGCGCCTAATTTTTTCGCGTGTTTATTAAGCAAGTATCTTCTCCACACTCCACAGACGTTGCATGGTTTTTTGTTGGCATCTTTATTGATGATCGGATAGGCTTTATCCAGCGTTTTTCCTAATTCTTGCTCGAAAGAAACAATAGTCAGTGGTATGTTATGTTCTGCACAAAATTTTTGGAGGTCAACAAGAGTTTTTTCCCGGTACTTATCGATGCCTTCGTCTACGGCGAGAGCAGAAATATTATTAATAGGGATATTATTTTTTTCCAGATATTTTTTAGTGAGATAAAGTACCGTAAGAGAATCCTTTCCTCCGGAAACTGCCACACAAATTTTTTCGTTCCTGCCGATAAGCTGGAATTTGTTGATGGTCTTGAATACTTTGCCTTCAAAATAGTCAATGAAGTGGTGTTTACATAGTTCTCCATGCTGGAGGGCAATCACAGCATTATTGTTGCATTTGGTGCAGGCCATTTTATCCTCCAGAAATGACACTGAGAAGTTCTATTTTATCTTGATCTTGGAGAATTTCTTCTTCAGTGATGACTTCGCTGTTGCGTACTACCAGAAAAGATTCAGGGTTGAGCTTAAGATAATGTAGAAGATCTTTTACTTTTGTCCCTGCAAATTTAATCTTGACGGTAGTTTGTTCTCGTTCGTTGAATATCGTTAAGTTCATCCTTTACCTCCCCGCGTCTCTAAGTAAGGCGCCGGTTTAGCAGAGGTTAATTTTGACAATATTTTATAAATCTGATGGCTATTTTATAGAACCATGGAAGATTACATGTTTATGAAGAAAAGCGCGGAAGTGGAAAAATTAGCCGCAGAGTTAGGTTTTACTAAAGTGCATTTCTTGGAGAATGATTTTATGGCGCTTAAAGGGAAAACTCCCTCCGAATTGCTGAAAGAGATAGGAAATGCCAGAAGTAAAAAGCTGAAAACTGCCTTCAAAGCAGAATCTGAAGAAATGCTGCGCTTTGCGCTGGAAAAAAGTCAGGTTGATATAGTATATGGGATGGAGCAAATCCATGCTAAAGACAGCGTCCATTTTGTGCGGGGAGGGTTAGATCAGGTTTTATGCGCTCTGGCAGCGGAAAAGGGAAAAATCATAGCTTTTTCCTTTAATGAGATTCTGAATTCTTCGGAACGAGGGAAATTACTGGCACGGATCATGTTTAATGTGAAGCTGTGCAAAAAATATAAAGTACCTATAGTATGGTGCAGTTTTGCTTCTACGGAGCTGGAGATGCGCTCAGCAAAGGATCTCCAGGCGCTGGGAAGGGTTTTGGGAGCCTAAAGGCCAGAAACACATTTCCTCCAAAAGCTTTATAAATAAATCACCATTTCAGAGTAACAACATTAAAACGGAGAGGTAATAAACTAAAAATGACATTCACAAAATTACTAAGAAATAAGGTAGGAGCAGTTGCCTTAATTACAGCAGCTGGCTGCGGCGATGTGTATAATAGTTATAATTATGGGAGCGGCGCAGGAGATTCCAGTTCTAACGGTTGCGGGGATTCACCGGTGTACGGCAGGCATTTATGGGAAATAAGCGGCTGCAGGTGGGGCATGACCATGAAGGAAGATTGTTCTGTCGACGTTTTAAGTATTTCCAAAGAAGATGATGATATGTCTGCATCGTATCGTGGTCTTGACATTACCTTCAACGGTTTAGGGACATATACCTTGTTTCCAGATGTCCGGTTTCCTGAAAAATATCAGTCTGTAAATGATAAATTGGATCAGTATGATGGCTATTGGATGAATATCGGTCCTCAATCTGCTCCCGATGACAACGCTTTTGTTACCTTGGACATTCCGTATCCCGGCTCCAAAGAATGTAAGGATTCGCAGTATTATTCAAATAGTTTGGGTGACAGACCATGAAAATATATCATAAATTAGGGATTGCAGGTTTGGCTGCTACTGTAGCTTCCTGCGGGGATACCTATAACTATAGCTTTGGAAGCAGCGAAGGCGATCAGAAGAATGAGACCTACACCTGTGAAACGGCCATAGCTAATACCTGGGATTGCGGGTTGTATGAAGATGATGGTGATTACGGCGATCCCGATTTTTATCAGGATTTGATTGATGAATGTTACCAACTTACTTCAGGTTTTGAGGCTCGGGCCGAGCGAGATCCTTCGTTCTTGCCAACATTGGAGAAATGGTTCAAGCTGCTTGAATGCGAAAGCACTTCCTCATGTTCGGAGATGAGGGATAATTGCGCGAAATATTCGGTTAATTATTAAGGTGACTTTACCATGAAAACATCAAGAAATGGTTTGGGATTGGCCGCGGTGATTTTAGCTGCATCTTGCGGAGATACTAACAATTATTATGCTATTAATGGAGAAAATGACGGCGGAGACCCAAACCGAAGCTATCTTTGCGAAGATTGGGCAACATACATAGCTGGATGTTCTCCTTCCGAAGAAGGGCATTGGGAAGAGATAGTGGACATCTGCGAAAAATTCAAACTTGAATCAACTTCTGAAGGACATAATTTGATGGATTGTACCCGTGATGCGCAGTGCGATCTTCAGAAGATAGAATACTGCTCTGAAGGGTTTGATTAATTTTTGGGAGAATGGAACAATATACTCCGCAGTGGCTGAACTGCGTTTATGCCACGCCTTGTTCAGAATTGCAGCAAGGAGCATGCGCAGAGTACATGCCGGATTATTGATTCTGTGTCTTTTGGTTTGCGGATGATTTTAAGCAAAATGCCAGGGTTTATTTTAAGAAAATAGAAAGATATTTAAACAAGTGTTCATAATTATAAACACATGTTCAAGGAATTAAACACTTTAAAATTGTTTTTTGAAGAGCCTACAAGGGAATTTAATGTTAGAGAAGTTGCACGGCTATTAAAAATTTCTCCAGCAACTGCAAGTAAAGAACTAAAAAATCTAGTCAAACAAAGTTTGTTGAAAGAAAGAAAGGAGAGAATATTTAATCTGTATAGAGCTAATTTAGAAAGTGATAGGTATAAAGATTTGAAAGCTTATTATAACATTCGTAAATTAAAAGACAGCAATCTGATAGAATCATTAAATAATTTTTATCTAAAGCCGGCGATAATTCTGTTTGGTTCTGGCGCTTCGGGCCTTGACACAGAAACAAGCGATTTTGATATATTAGTTTTATCTGAAAAGACAAAGGAATTTCCGGACATCAGAATCTATGAAAAGAAGTTAAATAGAAAACTCCAAATTTTTGTAGTCGCAGATATTAAAGATTTAAAAAATGAGAATTTAATCAACAATATCCTAAATGGCATAAACATACAAGGTAAGATAAAGTGGACCTAGATGAATGCTTCAAAAAAGGACTAATCAAGAAAACCAAGATAGACCGGGACTTGATTAAATCACTTATTGAGATGTCTAGTATAAAGGAGACTGCAGTAGAAACCGCAAATGTTAATGAAATAAACATCTCTGCATATGTTTCTCTTGCCTACGATTCTTTAAGAGAAGTGTTAGAAGCTCTTTGTATTCTGAAAGGTTACAAGGTTCTATCTCACATTTGCATAGGAGAACTTTTGAAAGGTATTCTTGAAGATTTTGATTACAACGAGTTTGACAGATTACGATAGATAAGGAATAGTATAAATTACTATGGAGAAAAAGTTGAATTTGAGCAAGGGAAAAAAATAATCACCAAAATTTTTGCTATAAAAAGGAAGATGTTAGAAAAATATCTGAAAGACGCGTAGCTTATTTTTCGGCTGGAGCTTTACTAATGATTTTTCGATCGATCCTCGTTCTCTGAAGTTATTTAATTCATCAGCTGAAGCAGATCCTAACCAAAAGAGTTCGAAGAAAAAAGATAGGCATTATCCAAGAGGCAGTTAAAGAAGGCATTGAAGTTGGCTAAGTTCTTGTCGCTACCACAAAAAGCAAAGCTTTTCTAGTTCATAGAAAATCCCCGTTTTCTCAGAACATTTATAAACCTAAAGTTATTGATTTAGATTAGTTATGAAGAGTGTAAAAAGAGGGATGTTGTTATTCTTTAAAAATATTCAATTTGGCTTGAATTCAATTTGTTTTTCTTTTTCATTAAAGCTTACAATGAACTTATCAAAGATGTCCTTTCTTCCAATAATGTAGAATCCCACGCCAAGTTCTTTTGAAAGCCCGATGGTAGCAACAAACTCTTCCCCAGCAATTGAAACGAGAACTTTATGCAAATAAGCAACTAAAATATCACCGTCTCCTACCACCATTTCCCATTTTGCTCCGCTTTCCAAGTCAAGACCGAGTATTGTCGCGATGTCGGCATGGAACAAGCTATAACTTGCACCAGTGTCTACAAAAGCCATCGTTTCTAACCATTCTGTTTTTCCCTTTAGTTTTATAGGCACAATGGGCAGAAACTTTCCTTCAAAATATTGGTACTTGAATTTCATAAGAATGTAATTGTTTCTCTTCTTGTTGGAACATACATCAATGTAATCATTTTTTGCGGTTGTTTTTGCTTTGCTTTTAGATATACTTCCAAACTAGTTTTTCCTGAGCCCATTATTTTCTTACCGACCAAGGCAACATATTGTCCAGCATATTTTTTAGAAATGTTGTTCATATTTGATATTTCTATTTTAAACCTTTTTAAACTTTTCTTTTTTGAAATTTTTCATTCGCTACATTTATAAAGAGAAAAAGATTGTTTTATTCCCGTCTGGGTTAATACCCCGCAGCTCTGCTGCGATTGGGAGTTTCATTTTAGTTATGAAGAGTGTAAAAAGAGGGATGCTGGCGTTTTTATTTTCCTTTTATTATCTTTTCCACTTTATTCACAAATTCTATCGCTTTCTCTCCTAAGCGTTCTGCTAAATCTCGCTCATATTCAATTGAAATCGAATACGTAGCATCTTCCCGATAATTCTTCAATTTCACAAATTCCCGAATATCTTCTTCGACCATCATTGTCTTTACTACGCTCTGCAAATCTTCTTTTGTAATATGTTCAGGATAAAAGAACTTGATTAGAATTGAAATTGTTGCAGTATGGCTTTTAGTCTTGTAGCCTTTTGCAGCACATAAGGTCAATGCCGCCTGGTAAACAGAATAATAGTACGAAACGATTGCCCATTCGTAAAAATCTTTTAAATCATCAAGAATTCTTCTCGAAAAATGCAGATTTCGTTTGGATTTGCTCAAATGCCCTTCAACCTCTATCTTGGTTGCCCCTTCTTGTATCGTCTCCCGTTCCAGGTATCTCTTAAAATCTTTTTCCAATAGATTTCTGTTCTTCAACCAAATTTCCCACTTTTGTTTTCTCATCCGAATACAACCTCATAATAAATCTGATTACCAAAGACCGGATGCCCATAAGTAATGGCATCTTGAAGAGCAAAATTTTGCTTATTTTGTTTCTCCTTTAAGAATTCTTCTAATCTCATAACAATACTATTAACTTTTAATCCTGTTTCCGCTACGATTTTTTTCTTTATTTCCTCAATTTTTTCAGCGAATTCTTTCTCGAGAAAATCATAAACAATAATGATATCTATATCGCTTTTAGGTGTATAGTTTCCTTTTGCCGTCGAACCAAACAAGAGTACAAAATAAGGGATTTTTATATTTTTAACCAATTCGATAAACATTTTTATGGCTTTCCCTCGCTTATATTCCAGCGCTTCTAATCTCTCTGCGTCAAAATACGAGAAAAACACTTTGACTAGGAAACTTTGGAGATTGACTTCATAAATCTTTAGATTTCCTTCTTTTCTTGAACTTGCCATCTTCCTCTTTTCTAAATAATTTAAGTACTTCAACAAGGTGTGTTCAGATAATGTAACAGATCTCTTAATTTGCCGAACATAACCTTTTCTTCTTTCGTAAAAGTACCTAAGTAAATCCAATTCCTTTTCCGTGATATGTTGCATTTTGTGCATCAATCGTTGTAAATTATGCAACATTTATAAACTTTTCCGTAGATGGGGGGGTAAAATAAGTCATCTTTGCACTGTCGCTACATTTATAAACCTAAAGTTATTGATTTAGATTAGTTATGAAGA
>CAYJVI010000043.1:0-9036 GCA_964373595.1 uncultured Methanosarcinales archaeon
ATGGTCATCAAAAAGAAAGGATATAAATGGATTTTGTACACCAAAGATGGAAAGAAAGTCTTAGGAACTTTTCGCACCAAGAAAGATGCCTTGAAACGGGAGAGGCAGATTATATACTTTAAGAATTTGAAAAGGTAAATGTGAAAAATAAATGAAAACCTATAAAAAAAGAAAACAGAAATAAACCTTAAAGACTAAATACACTCACAACAAACCACGCAGTTCTTGCAAGTGGGACAAATATCCTCCTTATCAACTTCTTCTCCGCAAGCTGGACATTCTTTCATGGCCATATTTTTTCACCCCCACGAAATTATTGAGCTCAAGCAAGAATAGAAAAATATATAAATTTATCGAGGGGTTAATCATTTTTAACAAAGTTCAAAACCAAAGCTCCCAGTAAAAAGAAAACGATAACCACCCAGAGGGCTGGTTTAAATCCTACCGTAACAGCTAGGAAACCAAAAAGAGCCGGGCCAAGAACACCAGAAAATTTCTCTGTTAATCCTTGGTAGCCAAGCAATTCCGCAACCTTTTTCCTAGGGGCTAGTTCTATCAAGAGCGGCCTAGTAATAGTCCATATAGCTCCCAGCAATGCGCCGCCAAGAATGCCCACGGCCATAAACGTTGTGAGAGTGGTCTTGAAATATAAAAGAAGAATGAGAACTGTCCACAAAAATAATACCATTAGCAAGGTTTTTTTATGCCCAACTCGGTCTGCTATTCTTCCAAAGGCTAAAGAGCCTATGCCCGCAGCAAGAGCCATGATGGCATACAATGGCAAGAATTCAGCCAGGCCTAATCCAAGCTGATCCCGAGCGTACAGGAATAAAAAGATAATGACCGTGCTAGCTGCATCAACATAGAGAAATGATGCCAGAAGAAAAAGCCAAATCGATTTGAATTTCTTGATATTTCTGAGGGTATAGATGGTGTTATAGAAAGCTTTTCTAAAATGCTCTTTATGTATTTTTTTCTCTGATTTTTCTTTGACCAAAACGAAGGTAAACAATGAACAACCAAAATAGAGAAGAGCGGTAATCACAAAGACGAGAGTAATGCCGGGAATACTTTCGTAGCCGTACAAAAAGCCAATACTGTAAGCCACAACTGCACTAAAAATGGTTCCTGCGTATCCTACAGCTGTTCCAAAACCGGAAATTTTTCCTATATTTTGGGGGGTGGAAACATTGACTAACAAGGAATCGTATACATCAAGACTGGCGCGATAGAACAAACTCGCGAATAATCCCAGCACTAACATAACTCCGAAACCAAAAAAACCGGTTAAAAAAGTAAAAAGACAGCATAGAAAAGTAAATATAAAGAGTAACAATTTTTTCCGCTGGGTTATATCGGCAAGCGCTCCGATAAAAGGAACAAATAATCCGGCCAGAAGCATAGAACCGGACATCATCAGTCCAACATGAAAGGCTGTTCCTCCCCTTAAGGTCACCAGCAGAGGAAAATACACGGTAACAAACAGAGAAGAAAAAATACTATTGGCGAAATCATACATGCTCCAGCCGAAGATTTGTTTTTTATCCATATCAAAGATTAGGGATTTGTAGAGGAAGTTCAAGCAGATAACTTATAATGCTGCAGAAAACACCAACAAGAGCGCCTTGAACCACTCTTTTGTGTTTTAGGTATTTTTCCATCGCATAGAGTGCTGCTACTCCTACCGCAGATGCAAAAGCTAGATAAAAATAACTCTCATAAAAAAGAGAAGTAAAGATTATCAGTATCACTATAACCGCTGCATGATAATTCACTTTTACTTTGAGGTAAATGGCGCTCAACAAGAGTATAGCAACGCTAATATGAAATAATATCTTAAAATTTCCAAGCATAGTAATTCGAGCCAAAACTAGAATGAGGAAAGGAATGCTGCCTAGGGCCATTAAATCCCGGGCCACCTCTTTTTTCCATATTTGAGCCATCGTTGTTATGTCTTTTGCACCACAGCAAATAAGTTTATTAATCTTTCATATGTTTTTGTAAAAATGATTTTATCTTCTGTTGATATTCTTGACCTGCAACTCGATATGATTGAATATGGTCTGCGTCTGTAACGACCCACAATTCAACATCTGGATTAGCTTCTTTAATTGCGTAGGAGTTTTCAACGGGTATTTGGGAATCTTTGTCTCCATGAATAAGCAAGATTGGAACATTACTGTTTTTAATTGCAAGAGCAGGAGAAACTAATTTAGGGGTTATTCCTAAAAAAAGTTTGGAATAAGTAGTAGTGAGGAAAACGAATGGATATTTCAACGGACCAAATATTAAATATGCCTGTTTAATCATAGCGTCCAAATTAGCATAGGGAGAGTCAGCAACAATGGCGCTAACTGAGGTATTGGACATCAACATGGCTGAAGCGCTTAATGAAAAACCATACAATGCAACTCGTTCCTGCGGACCAAATCTCTTTTTTACATAGTTCACGGCTGCTTGGACGTCCTTAGCTTCATGTGCACCAACTGTGGTTATTCTTCCTTCACTTTCTCCAAAATAACGATGGTCGTATAACATAAGGTTATACTCGGGATAAAGAAAAGTAACTATTGGAAAGATGTTTCCTTTATCAAAGGGATAGCCATGTCCAACGATAACAGTGCCTTGAGCAGTTTTAGATTTTAGCAACCATCCTTTAATGGTTATCCCGTCGTCGGTAGAAAAAGAGACATTTTCATACGAAAAACCATAGCTGGCCGGTGTTTCCGCAGTACGAAAGGGAAGTGGGTGAATACCGAATAAGAATTTGAGCAAAGAAATAATAATTATAGAAATGAGTACTACGAGAATTATTTTTACAATTGATAACTGTACCATTGTTCATTATCTGTCCATTTATTTGACAGATTGTTCGTTTTTATTCTATTTTGTATCTTCGTCTACTACAAATACAACCATAGCCATAGCATAATCTCCATCGTGGCTTATACTGCAGTCGTAATGGTCAATGTTTTTCTCCGAATGAAGGATTAAACCTGGCTTTCCATTCTTCTTCTTCCTAACTTCAATATCGTGCCAGGTTAAATCATTAAATACTTTTTTACAACTTTCTTTGAGCGCAAAGATGCCAGCAAGAGACTGCGGTTTCAAATTCTTTAACTCTGTAGGATGAAACATTTTTTCTAATGCATCTTTGCCGAGGGTAGAAAACCGCTTTATTTCTACAATATCACAGCCCATTTTTACCTTCATAGTTCCTTCACTTTCTGTTCAATGTTCTTGGTTGCTTGAATATAAGAGACATCATGAATTTCCCGAGGTTTCCCAACTTTCACCCGGGACTTCCCAAAATGGGGGATTATTTTATTGATAGGCAAAACTTCAAACAATCCCTCTACTTTTACTGGTATGACAGGAGCACCTAAGTGCAAAGCCATATATCCTATCCCGAGCTTAAACGGTTTTATTTTTCCATCAGGAGTTCGGTGCGCTTCCGGAAAGATAAGAATTGAATAGCCACGGTCCAGCATTTCTCCGGTAAATTCCAAACTTTTTTCTGTGCCAATGCTCTCGCCAAAAGGATAGGCGTTGAAAAAAAGAGCAGCGAGAAATCCAGTAATTTTTCGATAGACTTTAAGAGGGAACGGTTTAATCTTACCAATGCCAAAAACATAGGCAGCATCTGCTGGAATAGCTACAGGTGCAGGCACTGTCTTCAGAATAACCGGCGCATCCCAAGCGCTTTGATGATTGCTGGCAAGGATTACGGGAGTCTTGGTAATATTATCTATCCCGGAATATAGAGTTCTGGTAAATATCCATATTAATGGGTAAACGAGCATATATCGGCCTAGAATTCGTATCACTTTGACGGCTGGATTGAGGGGCCATCTTCGAAATCGAGCCTGGAAGACAGATTTTCGTTCGAGCAAGGCCTTCAGATCAGCAACTTTTGTATATTGATTTAATGCCGATTCAGCAAGCTCGACATTAAATTCCTTCTCTAATGCAGATACTAATTCCACTCTTTTGAGCGAATCCATGCCCAATTCCGTTAATTTACTCGCAGAAGTAATCTTTTTCTCTGGACGGAGAACGAGACCTATAGTTTTATAGAGTACATCTTCATACTGATATACTTTCTTTTTTTGCTGAATTTCTTCCAGAACCAGAAATTTCTTTATTTTTCCTGTCGGTGTTTTGGGAAATTCTTTTCCCGGCCAAAGAGAATAACTCTGAATTTTTTGATGCGCTAAAAGTTTTTTGTTGACTTTCTCGATAATCTCAGAAACTTTTACTTTTTTATTCAGAAGCAAAACTGCATGAATTTTCTCATCCTTCTCCAGAATACAGTTCCCTTTTACTCCGTCTATTCTATTGAGAATTGTTTCTATGTCAATAGGATAAATATTTAATCCGGCTGCTGTTTTAATAACCTCCTTCTTCCGTTCCTTGATGTAGAGATATCCGTTTCTTACTTCTCCAATGTCTCCAGTTTTAAACCAAGAACCAGTAAAGGATTCTTTGGTTTTTTGTTCATCTTGATAATAACCGGGTGTAACATTTTTTCCGCGGACCAGAATTTCGCCGTCAGAATCAAGCTTGATTTCTGCCCCTTCAGCAATTTTTCCCACGCTTCCAGTCTTATTTACAAATGGTTTATTCACAGAAACAACCGCGGCAGTTTCTGTCAGGCCGTATCCTTGCACGACCACAACAAAATGACGTTTCCACCATTTTTCTAACTTTGGATCAAGAGATGCGCCACCCACACCGATAAGTCGAAATTGCCATCCCAAATTCAATCGCAGGGATGTTCCTTGCAAGGCAGTTTTGAGGGCTTCCATTAATCCCGGGACCAGTATTGCCCCATGGATGCGTTTATTTCGAATGAAGGAAATAATCTTCCGAGGCTGGAGGGAATCGGTAAAAAAAAGTTGATGACCAAAATGCAGAGGTAAAAACAATCCATATACCTGTCCAAAAATATGGCTGAGTGGAAGAAGATTCAGCATGCGTAGAGGCAATTTCAAGGGAATTGCGTTACCGGCGGAGCGGATTCCCGCCATCATATTTTCATACGTCAATATAACTCCCTTAGGTTCCCCAGTCGTTCCCGAGGTATAGACAATCTGCAGGATGTCAGTAGATTTTACTTTAGCTGGAGGAAGATGCACAGCTTTTATCGCTTTAAGACAGTTTTCTAACTCGTCGAGAAAATATGTTTTTAGTTTAAGTGTTGCAAGCCCTTTCTCTACAAATAAAGCTTGGGCACGTATTTGTCTTTGAACCCGTTGAAGCAATGGCTCATTTGTTTGTACATCAAGAGGCACTACGGTAATTCCTGATAAAATACAAGCAATATACAAAGTTACCCATTCTACTGAATTATGACCAAGAATGATTATTTTATCTCCCTTTAGGATATTCTCGCGCTGAAGAAAAATTCGTGCCTGGTTTATTTTAGCAGCTAATTCCCAACCCAGGAGAAAATAGGTTCTGTATCCTTTTTTCTGCGCAAGAACTTTTGTATCTTTGTTCTTGGAAAGAAAATTGTTTATAAACCCATGGATCTCTTTTTTTGACATAAGTAAAGAAAGAGCAAAAGGGTTTTTAAAAGTTCGCTCATTCCCCTTCCTTACACCTACATTTCCCTACTTTCTGATTACATCCTCTACACATCACGCAAAGAGGACAATGTAACAGAGCAGCTAACTTATACGCTTCATAACCGCAGGTAAGACAAGTAAATCCCTTCTTTAATTTAGGAAGAGTTCTTTTCTTATCCGCTTTGATCGTTTTCCTAATGTTCTTCATTTTCTACCTTTAATTTTTTTCCTAGAAATAAGAGTTGGGATTAGTAAACCTAAGAGAGGCAAAACTAAAATTGTCGCCAAAGAGACTGCTTTCACAACTGCTTTCCCAGGTAGATAAGTTAATTCTAAATAAAAGAGATAGTAGGCAATCACGCTACTTACTAAAAATAAAATTAAGGTAATTGCAAAGGAGCTTATCTTCAAGTTATTTGACCAAAAATAAACTCTTATAGCAACTAATGCCGTTGCACCAAGTAACAAACCTAACAAACCAGCACCTTCATAGCCTGGTCCAAAAATACCCCCAAGTACAGACCCGTAGTTACCACCATAAATCATACCCAAAAATAAACCGATGACTCCACCTACGATAGCTGAAAAGGGAATAAGCAAAAGTTCTCGCAAGACAATTTTTATTTTCTTCATTTTCTCTTCATCCTCACTGCAGCTCGAACTGCTTTCACAATGTCATCCGAAGTCAAGCCAAATGTTTTGAACAATTCATCAGGAGTGCCACTTTCTCCGAACCGATCACGAACACCAACTCTTTTTATTGGAACCGGATAATTCTCTCCTAAAAATTCAGCCACTGCTCCTGCCAAGCCGCCCTGCCACTGATGTTCTTCTGCTGTCACCACGCAGCCAGTTTTCTTAACTTCTTTAAGCAGGGTTGTTCCATCAAGAGGCTTTACGGTATGGCAATTTAACACCTGGCAATCAATCTCTTTTTCCAATTTTTTAGCCGCAACCAACGCTTCATAAACTAGTGGCCCGTTGGCAACAATGGTGCAATCTTTTCCCGAGCGGAATTCTTCCATTCTTCCAACTTGGAATGGCGTCCTGTCCGTAGTAATAGAAGGATAATCTGCACGGCCGAAGCGAAGATATACCGGGCCTGGAGTTTCTGCCGCTGCAACTGTTGCTTTCTCGCATTCGACGTCATCACAGGGGACAATCACGGTCATGCCCGGCTGCAGCCGCATTAAGCCGACATCTTCTAACGCTTGATGCGTCGCTCCATCGGGACCGACAGAAATGCCTGCGTGGGCACCGGCAATTTTGACGTTAATTTCTTTTCCCGGCTTGCTGTCCCAGCTGTTATAGCTAATAGTAGTTCTTATCTGTTCATTATTTCTGCCCGGGCTAAAAACAGCATAAGAAGAAATGAAGGCAATTTTTCCAGCTGCACTCATTCCCGAAGCCAGAGAGGCCATGTTCTGCTCAGCAACGCCAATTTCCACAAATCGCTCTGGAAATCTTTTCTGGAACCATTCGCTCCTGGTTGATTCAGATAAATCGGCACACAACACCACTACATTTTTGTATTTCTCGCCGGCTTTCACTAATCCTTTCCCATAACCGTCCCTAGTTTTCACTTTCTTGACTCCACTGTACAAATTTTCTACCAAATATGCGTATGGATTTAGCTGCCCCATGTTCAATCACGATTTTTCATAATGTTTTCCCGCCACACTTTCAATTCCGCAAGAGCAACTTTGGCCTGCTCAGCTGTCGGCGGCTTGCCGTGCCATTCATGATCATTCTCCATGAAGGAAACACCTTTTCCAGGAATGTTGTGGGCGATGATAACGATTGGTTTTTCGTAAATAGTTTTTGCTTCGTTGCACGCGTCAATAACTGCCTGAATATTATTTCCATCAATTTCAATCACATGCCAATTAAAGGCTCGATACTTGTCTGCCAATGGTTCGAGAGGCATGATGTCTTCCGTATGTCCGTCTATTTGAATATTATTCCTGTCGATGATAACGGTAAGATTCCTCAGCTTGTTTTTTCCTGCAAAGAGCGCTGCTTCCCAAGTCTGGCCGGCTTCCTGCTCGCCGTCGCTTAGAAGACAATAAAGGCGATTTTTCTTTTTGTCCATAAGCAAAGCGTAGGCCATTCCTGCGGCTTGACTTAATCCCGAGCCTAATGGGCCAGAGGTTGTTTCCAATCCCGGTAAGGAAGAACGATGAGGATGTCCCTGCAATCTGGTGCCGAAATGACGAAGCGTTTTCAGCTCCTTCCGTGAAAAATATCCTGCATTAGCCATAGTGGAATACAAAACAGGACAAATGTGTCCGTTGGATAAAACTAACCGATCTCTTTCTTCCCAGAACGGATATTTTGGATTGTGTTTAAGGACATTGAAGTAAAGCGCAGTAAACACATCAGCCATCCCTAAAGGGCCGGCACTGTGTCCTGAACCGGCAGAAACTAATGCTTCGATAAGATCCTGCCTGATTTGATTGGCAAGAAGTTTTAGTTTCTTGATATCAGTTACTTTTTTAATAGGTTTTATCTCTGCCATCAGACCTCTTTTAGGTAAGCTTCTAGTTGAAGATAAATAAAAAAGAGTTAATAAATGTTTGGGGAAGTATCAGCAAAACTCGCAGACGTTTTTCCCTTTCTTGACTGATTTTTTTCCCTTCTTTTTTGCTCCTTTTTTTGCAGCTGCTTTCTTTTTAGCCATTACGGTCACCTCATAGTGCTTCTTTCACTTGTCTATACGGCGAAATATATAAACTTGTTGAAATTATGAATGCCACCAATGCCAAAACATGGACGCCGGTGCACAAAAGACAAAGAGTTTTCAACAGAAATTCTGCAACTACAAGATAGATGACAAACGCAAACCCCAAAACATTCCACCAAAAGAGCTTGGGGATATGTCTGCGCTCCTTCAAAGCTCCGCCGGATAATAAGCCCAGGAGAACAAACCACAATATACCATACAGGGCTACCGGCATGCCCAGCAGAGTTGCGTACTTGCTGGTATTGACGACCGAACATGAAAAATCTGGAACTCCGGTGCAAATTCCTTCCTGAGATGCGGGAGCATAATGATTATACAGAAGGTAAGAAGAGGTAAATGAACCGATAACGCTGATAAAAATAAGAATCTTGAGAAGTAATTTTGGGGTTTTTGTTTCCATGGTATTTTTTAGGGAAGTCGTTTAATAAATCTTTTGGAAGAAAACAACAATAAAGATTATAAACAAAAAGAAATTCTAGACGATATCAAAGGAGGGAATAAATATGATAAAACAAAATCTTGGAAAATTAGACCGGATATTACGTTTTGCTTTAGCCTTCTGGTGGCTCGGCCCCTGGGTGCCGCAGTATGGCATGATGTGGTTGAACTGGGTTATTTTCGTAGCAGGTTGGATTGCGTTGGCGGAAAGCTTCCTAGGCTGGTGCTTATTCCATCAGTTAGTAGGCATAAACAATAAAAATCAATAATAGGGGAACCATGGCA